>NZ_JADYVV010000089.1:0-33733 GCF_020194035.1 Bradyrhizobium sp. BRP56 | reverse complement strand
GAATGCCGGAGAATGCGTCCGGCGGCTCTTCTTCGTCATCTTCGCTCCTGATTCGCAGCAAGAATCCTCGCCGCTGTCAGGCAGAAAATCCACTCAAGCTACTGTCCGAATTTGCGGGGCCAGCTCTGCCTTCAGCAGCCGGTAGACCGAGGCCTCGGATACAAAGTACTTTCGTTCGTCGGTGAACCGCACGGCCAGCTCGCGTGGCGACAGCTCAGGCAACTCCAACGCCAGGTCGATGATCTGACCCCGCACATCGTCGGGGATGCGATTCCAGACCCGGTCTGGTCGAGACCGGTGATCGGCCAGCGCTTCAACGCCTCCCTCGCGGTAGCGATCATACCAGCGATAGAATGTGGCGCGCGGGATACCGAGCTTGTCCAGCGTGCGCTTGGCGGGAAGATGCGATTGCTCGACCTGCTGGATGATCTCGGCCTTCTCAGAGGCGGGATACCTCATGCCTCGTCCTCCCCCTCTCTCACCCGACAGGTGAATGCGGAGCATTCACCTATAGAGCCCGTTCATGCTATTTTTGAGCAGACGGTTCTCCAGGGTCAGATCGGCTACGGCCTCCTTCAGGGCAACAGTCTCCCGGCGGAGATCCTTCACCTCGCCGGAGGTCGCAGCTCGTGCCGTGTCGCCCGCCAGGCGGCGCTTGCCGGCCTCGAGGAACTCCTTGGACCAGCCGTAATACATCGAGGCGGCAATGCCCTCGCGGCGACAGAGCTCGGAGATATTTTCCTCGCCGCGCAATCCTTCCAGCACAATGCGGATCTTCTCCTCCGACGAATAATGCCGGCGGGTTTGTCGCAGAATGTCTTTTAGAACTTGTTCTGCGGCACTTTGCCCGGTACGGATTTCTGCTTCATCTTCGCTCCTGGTGGCTACGATGAACCAGAAATCCTCCCTCCGCAAAATCCTTCAATTTGTCTCACAGGTCCTGACGGCGAACACCCTTCGACGATGAGGCGCGCGCCGTGAAGTTGGCCAACGACACCGAATTTGGGCCGATTTCCTACGTCTACACCGAGGACCTGAAGCGTGGTTTGCGCCTTTCCGGGCAAATGCAGAGCGGCATGGTCGCGCTGAACAGAGGACTTGCGTCCGATCGGGCGGCGCCCTTCGGTGGCAGCAAGGCAAGCGGCCTCGGTCGTGAAGGCTCGAACCGAAGGCATCAAGGAATACCTTGAAACCAAAGTACATTGCGGTCTCGCTCTAGCGCGCGATGGGTAGTCGTGTGCCGATCTTTGGACGAGCGGATCGAGCCCGACGACGTCATTGAAATGGATGTAAGCGGGATCGGTGTTGCGCTTGGTGGTGCTCGGCGAGAGCAGGATTGGTAGGTTACAGAATACAATGCTTTTCATAGAACGCGGCGGCCCCCGGGGGGTGATCGCCAAGAAATAAAAAAGATACCAACAAGTGGAGGAGGAGAAATGGGCGCGGTGAAGAAGGTTTTCATCGTAGGTGGCGGGATTGGCGGCTTGACGGTCGCCCATGCGCTTCAGCGGATAGGCGTATCTACCAGAGTCATTGAGATGGGAGATAAGCGTGACCGGATCGGCACCGGTATCACGCTGCTGGGGAATGCCTTGCGGGCACTTGCCGAATTGGGATTGGTGGATGCCTGCCTCGAAGGCGGCCTTGGTTGGGATACCGTGTCGGTACGCGATGGCGCGGGAACGATTCTGAGCGAACAGTCCTCACCAAGAATTTGGGACGCTGATCGTCCAGCCGCACTGGGACTCATGCGGCCACGTCTGGGACAGATTCTGGAAGACTTTGCGACGAAGAGCGGCGCGAAAATCGATTTCAACACAACGATCACCCGTATTGATCAGGACGATCGAGGGGTGACGGTTCAGCTATCGAACGGCGAGACAGATCGCGCCGATCTGCTGATCGCTGCGGATGGAGTCTATTCCAAGATCCGCCAGAGCATCTTCGGCGACGAGTTCAAGCCGCACTACGCCGGCCAAGGGGTATGGCGTTATACGGTTTCTCGCACCGAGGCGATGAATGGCTTCGTCCTGTACCGCCTTCCGACGGGCCGCGTAGTTGGCGCGCTGCCGCTATCGAAGGAATTGTGCTATCTATTCTTCCTGGAAAGCACGGACGAAAAGCTTCGTATTCCGCAAGATCGGGTGTGCGACTATCTCCGTAACCTGCTCGCCCCCTTTACGGCGCCCGAACTGGTCGCGGCTGCCAAGGTGATCGGCGAAGACAAGCACATAAGCTACCGCCCATTTGATGTCTTGATGATGCCAGCCCCCTGGCACCGTGGCCGTGTCGTGCTGCTCGGCGATGCTGCCCATTCGTTGATGCCGCAAATGACATCCGGCGGCGGAATGGCGATCGAGGATGCGCTGGTTCTGGCCCAGGAACTGAATCGCAACGACGATCTGGAGACTGCGCTCAAGACCTATTGCCGACGCCGCGAAGAAAGAGTCGGGCGCGTATACGACATTGCATACGCCATTTGCCGGGAAGAGCGCAAACCGGAGCATGGCCGCGACTATTCGATGGGCCTTCTTCGTGAAGGCTACGCGTTTCTGGCTGCGCCCGTCTGATTAGAAGCAGGCGAAGTCACATGGGAATTTGACGGACGTCGCTACCGCGGTGGATCGGCCACATCCGTGGACTGAAGGTAAACTCTGTAGCATTTTGGCCGACAACAAGCATGTCACGACAGGGGAAATGCATGACAAGACAAGCAGGTTCGTTGCAGGGATGGATTTTGACCTCCGCCCATGGATGACGGTGTTCGGAGTGGTCCTGCTATCGCCAGTCCTGCCACTTGCGCATTCGGGTTTTGTGCGAAATCCTTCATCATGAACGGTGGTTGTATTTCCGGTTTCCCTTAAGCTTGCGCTTGGTCAAGGAAATGCTGGCGGCGCGTGGCATTGGCATGACCTATGAAACCGTGCGCCAGGGGGGACGGAAATTCGGCAAGCTGTTCTCCGATCGGATCCGTCGAGCGCGCTCCCACCCGCGGTGACAAATGGCATCTGGACGAGGTCGTTATCTCGATCGCGGGCGAACAACATTGGCTCTGGCGCGCTGTCGACCAGAATGGCTTCGTTCTCGACGTCTTGATCCAGCGCCGAAGAGAGACTCGCGCGCTGCCCAGCGGCTCATGAAGAAGCTCTTGAAATCCGCCGGCACGCCGCCGCGCGTGATGATCACGGATAAGCTGCGTTCGTACGGCGCTGCGAGGGCGAAGATGGGCTTTCACGTCGAACATCGCCAGCACAAAGCTCTCAACAATCGGGCCGAGAATTCTCATCAGCCGACGCGGCGACGCGAGCGGATCATGAAGCGTTTAAAATCGTCCCCATCAGGCTCAACGGTTTCTGTCAGTTCACGATCAGGTCGCGAACCTTTTCCACATCCCCTATCCCGGAGCCGTCACGGCCGACTTCCGTCGAGCTTCGCGCGAACGAGCCTTTGCGACTTGGCGCGAGATCTCCAGGACAAGCGCTATCGCCGACTCTCGACCTCTGAGACTCGCCTCCTTCAGCTCGGCGATCGATTAGTTGACGATGCCTGCGATGGACCTCGGCTTCATCGGGCTTGGCCACATGGGTGCGCCAATGGCGCGGAACCTGCTAAAGGCTAGCCATCATCTCATCGTCTACAATCGCACGCGCAGCGATATTGAAGCCCTATCACTACTTTGGGTGCGCCGGGAGACCGGCAAGGAATAGATGGTGGAAGTCCATTGCGATGAAGGTGTAGCGAACCACATCGGCCCCGAGCCGTGCGCAGGCGTCCGCGAGGGTGTCGGCGAAGCGTCGGTAGGGGAGCATGCAGGCCAGCCATTGAGCCGCGAAACAGTGTTATCTCGGGAGCCGACGCTGTCCAAAGAGCGGAAGGCAATATGGGCGAGTGCGCAAACGCGAGCACCCGTCCAACCCGGCGTGGTCGTAGACCCTGGCATGTATGGAAGCTCCTTGTACGGGAACCGGGATATCTCCGGGTCGGCCATCTTCCTTCTCGGAGGAGATGGTCCGCAGCGGGAAGGCGAGGAGCTGTAGCCGCTGATGCACGACACGGAGAAGTCTGACTCTGGCATAGTAGCTGAGAAGCCAACGAACAAAGCCGGATTACTGGCGGCGGAGTGGGCGGAGCCAAGGCCGGGGACCAAGGGAAACGCGGAACAGCAGCGCATGCACCGGACACAGGGCCGGGCTCGCATGACCCAGTCGCTGGACCGCGTACGGACAGCCGCAAGGCTGAGGAAGAAGGACCGGTTCACCGCGCTCTTTCACCACATCAATGTCGATACACTGCGGGCGGCGTTCTTTGCGCTCAGGCGTAAGGCTGCTCCCGGAGTGGATGGCATGACGTGGGAGGACTACGAGGAAGATCTCGAGCCCCGGCTCGCCGATCTGCACAAACGGGTCCAACGAGGAGCGTATCGCCCGCAACCGTCTCGCCGGACGTACATACCAAAGGCAGACGGCAAGCAGCGCCCGTTAGCGATCGCGGCTCTCGAAGACAAAATCGTCCAGGGCGCCAACCGTCATCGTGCTCAACGCCATCTACGAAGGAGACTTCTGTGGCTTTTCCTACGGGTTTCGGCCCGGCAGAGGACCACATGATGCGTTGGACGCGCTCTGCACAGCGATCGAGACGCGGAACGTGAACTGGATCATTGACGCCGACATCCAAAACTTCTTTGGCGCAGTCAGTCAACCTTGGCTGGTTCGCTTCTTGGAACATAGGATCGGCGACAAGCGCATCATCCGCCTCATTCAGAAATGGCTGAAGGCGGGGGTGTTCTCGAAGACAGCGTCGTAGCCGCTGATGACAGGGGAACGGGTCAAGGTTCGGTGATTTCACCGCTTCTCGGCAACATCTACCTGCACTACGCTCTCGACCTGTGGGCCAAACGCCGGCGACAGCGCGAGGTCTCCGGCGGCATGATCATCGTGCGTTACGCGGACGATGTAGTAGTCGGCTTTGAGCGCGAGGATGACGCACGTCGTTTCCTTGACGCGATGCGCGCGAGACTGGAGGAGTTCGAGCTGACGCTCCATCCGGCCAAGACCCGCCTGATTGAGTTTGGTCGCCATGCGGCGGCTCAACGCAAGCAGCGCGGACTCGGAAAGCCGGAAACCTTTGCGTTCATGGGGTTCACGTTTATCTGCGGCAAATCACGCCAAGGGCGCTTCCAGCTTCAACGGAAGACCCGTAGCGACCGCTTGCGAACCAAACTCCGCGAAATCAAGGAGGAGCTAAGGCGCCGAATGCACTGGCCGATCCCTGCACAAGGGAAATGGCTGAGGCAGGTCTTGACCGGCCACTTTGCGTACTTTGCTGTCCCGACGAATGGCCGAGCGCTCAATGCGTTTCGGTTCTATCTGACCGATCTCTGGAGGCGGACGCTTCGGCGGCGCAGTCAGCGGACCTGTCTGACCTGGGATCGCATAACGCAGATCACCGATGACTGGCTCCCCAAGGCTCGCATCCTTCATCCATGGCCGAAGCTGCGCTTCGCCGTCAAACACCCGAGGTAGGAGCCCGGTGCCTTAATTGGGCTCGCCGGGATCTGCGCGGGGGGCGCCCAGTGATGGGTGTCCCTACCGCGAACAGAATGCGTTTGCGCCACTGCTTTTCAAGGATTTGCTTTCGGCAATATGGGCATTGCTGAGGCGGCGGCCGAAGGATGAGATCGACGATGGCATGGCGTGCGGCGGGCATGGTTGGTTGAGGCGGAGGCCCGTTGATTCTTTTTTTTCCGCCCCGCGTATGCGAGGCGACGATGTTGCAGGAAGGCGTAGGCAATCATTGTCATAAGGGCGTGGCGATGAAGACCTTGCCATGATCGCCCTTCGAAGTGATCAAGTCCAAGCTCCTCCTTCATATCGACAAGGCTGTGCACGACCCGCGTCGGATCGCGCCGATCCGGGAACACCCGGGCCAGATTGTCGGCCAAGCCGAGACGCCGCTCGGCCATCGCCAGAAGCATCACGCCCCCGTTCGAGGTTAGGCGCCCACCATCGAAGGCAGCTGTGACTTTCTTGGCGTGAATGGCTGGAAACGAGAAGGGCGGAATCGTATCGTCGGTCATGGCGGGCGTGGCGTTCGCGGTTGGAGGTGATGGGGTTGGCTTCACAACCGAATCCTACGCCGTATGAGCGCTTTACACCACGCTCGCCAGCCTCTCGGGCGCCTCTTACGAATAAGACAGGTTAGTCGGTCCGACCCGTCATGTTTTTGGGGTTTCGGACAAGGTTCTGACGATGACGCTTTCATCCGTTTTGATGGCGGATCGCGAGGCCCGTCCTGATTGGTATGCAGTTGGCATTGCCATGATCGTCGTGGATCGGCTGGTTCACAACTTTCTGGTCCGAACCGGGATTTTGGAGCAACTTGGCATGGTTCATCCGTACGGTCCCCGTTGCTATGCAGACGGCGGCTGCGCCGAGGTCTTGCGGCGCGTCTCGGCACAGATCGACGCGCGCCAGTTTGATCGTAATTTTCCGGCGGATTTTCCGCGCTTTGTTCAGCACGCTCTTTGGCGTTACTGCGCTGCTGACGGTTTGAACGTCTGCAACGGCAACAATATTGATGATCGCAAGTCATGCGATCTTTCGTCGTGTATTGTTTACAGTAATTGTGCCAAAAAAGCGCGGAAATTACAGTAATTATCTTCTATTTAAGCGCAATTTTTCTGCAGCTAAATTATTGCAATCATTGCGCTTTTGGATGATATGCTTTATTATACTTACGACGAGATTGTTTGAACGCTCTTCTCGTCTTCAGCAAAGGAGTCGTCCAATGACAAGACCGCCATTGCCGGGAGCATCCCGCAGGACCAGCGACAACGCCGTTTCAGAAAGGGGCCCAAATCGGGCCCCTTCGGCTTTTCAGGAGGGCAAAATGGCCAAGCCCAATCTCACGAACCAAAAGACACTCTCCGCCTCGGCAATCATCGTTTACGGGATCGACGCGACCGGCAAGCCGAAGGCCGGCCGGTTTCCGGAGCGCCAGGCGGCGGCGGCCAAAAAGGCCGCGCGCTCACTCAAGCTCGCTGTTTGCAACGTCGATCGACCAGCTCTTGTCGAAATCGTTGCGAAAATTCCGGTCGGACGCGTTCACGACCAAGGCAGTCGCTTCTGCCCTACATCAAACGCAGCTTGTACGTGAGCGTCACGACAGGATCACCGGTTCCCGGGCTTGACTTGCGCGGAATGCTCTGGATAGCGCGGTCGGGATGATTGACGCCGCCGGGGCGCGGTGATGGGGTGATCCCGGTTCGGAGCGGGCAACGGGATCAGAATGAACAGCGAGTCGCAGCTGCGCGAGAAGCTTCGGAAGATCGAGGCGTTGTTCGTGGGGGCCGGAACTGCTGGTGAGCGCCATGCGGCGGAAGCCGCGCTGCAGCGGGTGCGGGCCCGGGTCGAGGAACTCGCTCGCCACGATCCACCAATCGAACAGCAATTCTCACTTCCCGACCAGTGGTCTCGGCACCTTTTTCTGGCGCTTTGCCGCCGATATGGGCTGCGGCCGTTTCGTTAGCTTTGAGCGTCTTCAGCAGCCAGCGTTCGACATCATGACCGGACAGCAAGTACGGCAAGACGGCTTCGCTCGATTCCAAGCAGTCCCTGAGGCCGGCAAAGAATATCTTGGCAGCGGCATCCAACGGCGACAGCGCGCTGTTGTGTCGTCTACAAAGGCAGTTCGCGGTGAGATTCTTTGGAGCCAGCGCCTTTGTTTCGCCTGCTTCGAGCCAAGGCAGTCCAGAGGCCGTGAAATTACCGTCCCCGCGAAGTATTTCGATCACAGCCTCGCTGATCAGATGCTCGCCGGAGATTGGCGCTTCGCAATTTCCCAGCTCCTGCATGTAACAGCGTTCAAGTGTCGTACTGGGCGAGCCGGATCGAAGGTCAAGCCCTGAAGCCGGCTTGTGCCATCGAACACCATCAAAACAGCAGGAAGCCGATTGTCGCCCCGATCGACAACGACAAGGTGCCACCTTCATTTCCTCAAGTCTGCGCTTGGCTTCACCCATCGGAGTGACCCCCAGCGGCAGTCTAGCCCGTCTTATTCGTAAAGGACCGGCTCATGCGTCGGCTTTGTCAGCTTTCTGTCAGCTCGTCCAAATAGTAGCTCGTTGTGATGAGAACCAATTACAACAACTGGCCCTCCGACGGGCAAAGTGTGGACCAGCAGCGCGATGCGCTGGCCGGCACTTCTGGCGCAGATGGTGCTGCTTTTACGGCCGCTTTAGCTGCTGGACCAGCGTCTTCCGCTTTTGACAAGAGGACAGGTGTGTCAGTCCGCCTACACAGAGTAAGTAGCAATATTGGCAACGCCCAAAGTGTTTCTTTGTTTACTGATGCCAATGAACGCAATAAGGTGGGAGCGATGACCGTGGCGCCGGGGCGCAACAGTTTGCGAATTCTCAGCATAGAAAATCTCGGCCGGTCGAGGTACAAAGGGGTCGGGACGGCTATGATTGAAGTCGCCGATCATACTAGGCAGTCCGCGGGCCTTTCCAAGCTATCCCTTCTCTCTCAAGATGAAGGAGCTTCAGCATTTTTCTACAAGAAGGGATTCCGGTTTGCGGACGAGGGCAAGAATGCGGAAATGCGGACTGTCATTTCCAATCCACGATACGTCTCAGATGAAATTCTTATGGGCGAGATGGAGCGCTAGCCCGTCTTATTCGTAAGAGTGCGCCTGAGGGCTGGCGAGCGTGGTGTAAAGCGCTGATGCGGCGTAGGATTCGGTTGCGAAGCCACCCCATCACCTTAAACCACGCCCGCCATGACCGATGATACGATTCTGCCATCCTCGTTTCCAGCCGTTCACGCCAAGAAAGTCACAGCTGCCTTCGATGGTGTCATTCGGCTTGCAATATTGACCCCCTAAGCCGGGGGATCGGCGTCCAAAATTGCCCCCCTACAGGTTGGTCTGTTGCGCTGCCTGCTTCGTAACAAAGCAGGTGGTGGAGGATGCTGGTCGTGGAGACGATTGCGCGGATTCGGCGCGAGCACTTCATCAAGGGCAAGACGATCAAGGAGATCGCCCGTGACCTGAAGGTGTCACGGAACACGGTTCGGAAGGTGCTGAGGTCGGGAGAGACCTCCTTCGAGTATGAGCGGCAAGTGCAGCCGCGGCCAAAGCTCGGACGATGGGCAGTCGAACTTGACGGGCTGCTTGCGGCGAACGCGGCTAAATCGGCTCGTGAGCAGCTGACATTGATCCGGATCTTCGAAGAGCTGCGCGGTCGCGGCTATGACGGCGGCTACGATGCGGTGCGACGTTACGCCAGGCGGTGGAGCAAGGAACGCGGGCAATCGACCGCGGCGGCCTATGTCCCGCTGAGTTTTGCGCCAGGCGAAGCCTACCAGTTCGACTGGAGCCATGAGGTGGTGCTGTTGAGCGGAACCACCGTGGTCGTGAAGGTTGCTCACGTCCGGCTCTGCCACAGCCGTATGCTATTTGCCGGGCGTATCCGCGAGAGACGCAGGAGATGGTGTTCGACGCCCACGACCGAGCGTTCGCGCTGTTCAAGGGCACCTGCACCCGCGGCATCTACGACAACATGAAGACCGCCGTGGAGACGATCTTCGTCGGTAAAGGGCGTCTTTACAATCGCCGGTTTTTGCAGATGTGCAGCCACTATCTGGTCGATCCAGTCGCCTGCACGCCGGCGTCTGGCTGGGAGAAGGGGCAGGTTGAGAACCAGGTCGGGCTGGTCAGGGAACGCTTCTTCACGCCGCGTCTGCGGTTCAAAAACCTCGACGAGTTAAACGCCTGGCTGCTCGACAAATGCATCACCTACGCCAAGGCTCATCGCCATCCGGAACTGGTCGATCAGACGATCTGGGACGTGTTCGAAGTCGAACGCCCTAGGCTCGTTCCCTATGCAGGGCGATTTGACGGCTTCCATGCGGTGACGGCGTCGGTCTCGAAGACCTGCCTGGTGCGCTTCGACAACAACAAGTACTCGGTCGCAGCCAGTGCAGTCGGACGACCGGTCGAGGTTCAAGCCTATGCCGATCGCATCGTGATCCGCCAGGATGGACGTATCGTTGCCGAGCATCAGCGATCCTTTGGCCGCGGCGATACCGTCTACGACCCTTGGCATTATGTGCCGGTGCTCGCCCGCAACCCCGGCGCCTTACGCAACGGCGCTCCCTTCAAGGACTGGGTGCTGCCGGCCGCGATCGAGCGGATCCGGCGCAAGCTTGCCAGCATCGACGATGGCAATCGGCAGATGGTCGACATCCTCAACGCGGTGCTGACTGACGGTCTGCCTGCGGTGGAAGCGGCCTGTGCCGAAGCGCTCAGTCACAGCGTTCATTCCGCCGATGTGGTGCTCAACATCCTGGCCCGTCAACGTGAGCCAGCCCCGCCGGCCAACATCATGACGCCAGCCGCCCTGACGCTCCGTCATGCACCAATCGCCGATTGTGCCCGCTACGACAACCTTCGGAGGACCAACTGATGGAACGAACTCAAATCTTCGACCTCATGGGCGAGCTCAAGCTCTATGGCATGAAGGCTGCCTTCGACGAGATCATGGCAACTGCCGTCAAACGTCAGCATGAACCCCAGCGCATCGTTGGCGATCTACTCTCCGCCGAGATCAACGAGAAGCAAGCCAGATCTATCAAATACCAGCTCACCATTGCCAAGCTGCCGCTTGCCAAGGACATTGCCGACTTCCAGTTCGACGGCACGCCGATCAATCAGACGCTCGTCAATGATCTTGCTGGCGGCGGCTTCGTCGCCCAACAGCGCAACGTCGTGCTGGTCGGCGGCACCGGCACAGGCAAAACCCACCTGGCCATTGCCATCGCAAGAAGCTGCATCCGATCTGGTGCCCGCGGCCGCTTCTTCAACGTGGTCGACCTCGTCAACCGCCTCGAGACCGAGACCCGCAATGGACGGCAGGGACGGCTTGCCGAGCATCTGACCCGGATGGACTTCATCGTGCTGGACGAACTCGGCTATTTGCCCTTCGCCCAGTCCGGTGGCCAGCTTCTCTTCCACCTCGTCAGCCGGCTCTATGAGCGCGCCTCCGTCATCGTGACCACCAATCTCGCATTCGGCGAATGGCCCAGCGTGTTCGGCGACGCCAAAATGACCACAGCGTTGCTCGACCGATTGACCCATCACTGCGACATCGTCGAGACCGGCAACGATAGCTGGCGGTTCAAAAGCCGAGACGACGATCACGCCACCCGCGCTCGTCTCGCCTCCGCTATCCCGGCCAGCTCCGACGAGACGAGCGCTACCAGCAAACCCCGCCGCGGAAAGGGGTCAAAATTGGACGCCGATGAAGGGTCAAATTTGCAAGCCGATTGACACTTTACACTTCTGGATCTGAAATGCGGGTCAGCATCCTCACGTGCGGTCCCGCCCGTTTGAAGACCGGCTCCCAAAACGCATAGGCGTTCTCGACGAAACTCGCGGTTACGGAGAACTTCGTGAGCGCCGCCCGATATGCGGCCTGGCGCCCGCAGCCCTGTCCCTCGACAAGGTGCCAGATGAACTGAGCGACCTGGCGCGTGTACGTGCTCGGACGACCTCGGTGGTTGGGTACGATCTCAAGTCGCTTGGTCCCGGTGTCACGCGTCTCCGGTTCGGTGATATTGGCAAGCCAAATGAAGATTGATGGATCAATGCTCGCGGGATAGCCGTCGCGCTTGAGCTGCTGATTGATGATAGAGAACGCGCTGGCGGCTTCCCTGAAGCACTCGCTCAGGATGAAGTTCGCCTGGTTCTCCAGCTTGCCGCTCCGAAGATCGTCGAGCAATCTGACCGCCTCGTCGGTGAGCCGCCGCATATATCGCGGTTGCGACTGTCCCGCGCTGTCGGCTGGTTCCTTCTGCATGATTAATTCGGCCGCATCCGCGCGAAACCCCGTTGCGGCTTCTTTGAGAACGGTCAAAAAATTGCTTTCAAGTCCGGAAGCGACGACGGTTTTCGACGCCGCTTCGCCTCCCACCCGCGTCTCTACGAGGCCGTTTGCATGGTCCAAGGCAGCATTCAGGCTGGCTTTGATGTTTTCAGAAGCTCTGTCTTGAGAGTCTTCGGCAACCTTCACCATCATCTCGGTGGTAGTGTCGGAATCTAGGAGTTCGTCCTTGCGCGGCGCCGCCGCATTCCGAGATTCAAGCACCGCAACGGGACTCGGAGCCGTCGCTTGCCTTGCAAGAATTGTTTGATCAGACGTATTCGGGCCTGAGTGCTCCGATCGCAGATTGGAAGCAGCAATCCCGCGGGGCAGCACAAACAGGCCATCGTCAACGGCTCGGCTCGCCGCCGCGGTAAGCTCCACGAGCGAGCGTCGCGCGCAGCGCGTCTGCCTAGTACGCGGCTTTTTCGTTTCTTGCGTGTGGTTCATGATCTGACGACCCCTCGACAAGCTTCTTCAAGATCCAGCGCCACAGCTCACGAACTTCCTCCGAGGCTCTTCCCTCTTGTGCAAACTCCGTCACGCCTAATCCTGCCCCAAGCGCGTCCTGATGGTCATTGCGCTGTCCGACATAGGGAAGCGCGAGCACCCCGAGCGAATTGAGCGACGTCGCGGCTTCACTCACGCGGCAGCCCCGCGGTGGCGTCTGAGCGAGGACGAAAGCAAATCGGCGGTTGAGCCTACGAATAGCAATCAGCGTCGGTATCGCAGCTTCGATGTCGGCGGGACTCGGACGCACCGGGATCAGGCAAAGATCGGCCCTCGCGATGGCGCGCATGGCCAGTGCATTGTTCGTGGCGGCGGTATCGATAACCGTAAGCCAGATCCCCTCGGCTTCAAGGCTGACGAGCGCCCGTTCTATTTCGGCCGAATCAGCGACCCGAACGACCCGGGGATCGGGATGGCGGCGCCGCTCTTTCCATTTTGAAATCGTGCCTTGTGGATCCGCCTCGACAATTGCGACGCGCTCCCCGTTCCCCAACGCTGCGACTGCAATTCCGACCGCCAGCGTGCTCTTGCCGCTTCCGCCTTTTTGGGTGACCAGAGCAAGGACATACATCTTCTACGCGTCCCGGACGACAACGACATGAAACGCACGAGTCGTCGACATCGAGCCTACCCTTCCCGATGGTGGGTCGCATCAAGAGCGAACGTGGAAATCGCAGCCAAATCGAGGCCCAGCCATTAACGATATACCGCGCAATACGTCGGCCAAGGGCCGCGAGAATCACCACGACGTGGCTTTGTAAAATAGCCCATTATTCGGCCGTGTCACGGATCTTCGCGAAAGGATTGCTGAGCACCGTCGTACAAGCATGAAAGCAGAGCCTGCTCGCCTCTCTGGAATGGACACGGCAAGAAGCGGCTGTCGCAGTTGCAGCAAGATGCTGCCTCCTACCAGATTGGAGAGGTGATCTGCCTGCCAGCTCGAACTATCGAGCTAACCACAACTTGGGGACAAGCTACGCAATATTTTTCCGTGCTCAGCAGGAGGACTCTCGGATGAAGTGCAACAAGCAATTGTCGCTCGCGAGCATCATTGCGTTCGGGACGATCGCTTTTGGGAGCGGAAGTTTAGCTGCTGATTTGCCTGCGGCACCTGTCGTCAAAGCGCCGGCTCCCGTTTATCCTCTCTTCAGCTGGACTGGAGGTTACATCGGCGGCAGTGTAGGCTCGGGTTGGGGTACCAGCCAGACCGACCTCGCTGTGGGCAATACATTCATTGGCGCCCCCGTCAACCAGACCGTAAACCAGCTCATCGGCGGCACTGCCGATTTGAATGTGCCATTGCCGCAGGTGCAGCTGAACGGCTTCCTCGGCGGCGTACAAGCCGGTTACAATTTCCAGTCCGGTGTGATGGTCTACGGCGTGGAAAGCGATTTTTTATGGAGTGGTATCAAGGGGCGCACTGGCTGCTTTGTGGTCTTGAACTGCACGAACGACACCAAATGGATTGCCGATATCACCGGACGGGTCGGCGTCACGGTGGGCGACCGCGGCCTAGTCTACATCAAGGGCGGCGCAGCTTGGGCCGATTCCAGCATCGGCATCAACCAGTCCTTTGCCGTTACATCGAACTTGGGGGCTGGCTTTGCTGCTAACGGTGCTGCCGATGGCCGAGCGACCAAGAACATATTTGGCGGCACATTGGGTGCGGGCATCGAGTATGCCTTCCTGCCCGGCTGGTCAGCCAAAGTTGAGTATGACTACTTCGATTTCGGCAGGCAAGACGTAAAGCTGCCGGTTTCGGTAGTCGAGAACACGGCGATTGGTGATGAACCTAGTAACACCGAGAATATCCGTTCAGAAACTTCAGACCTCGCTGCAGGCGAAAGCTAAGGCTGAACCAGATTATCGATTCTACTCTCTTTGGGACAAAATCTGCAGACTGGATGTGCTGGAGGAAGCCTACAGGCGCTGCCGAGCAAACCGGGGGTCGCCGGGGGCGGATGGCATCACATTTGCTCAGATCGAAACCGAGGGACGCGAACGATGGCTGGAAAATGTCAGACAGGAGCTGACGGCGGGTGACTACCGACCGCAGCCCCTTCTGAGGGTATGGATACCGAAGAGCAATGGCGGACGCCGACCGCTCAGCATTCCAACCGTAAAAGACCGAACGGTCATGACGGCGGCGATGCTGGTGATCGGCGCCATCTTCGAAGCGGACCTGCTGGAGAACCAGTATGGCTTCCGCCCGAAGGTGGACGCCAAGATGGCAGTGCGCCGCGTGTTCTGGCACATCAGAGATCATCGGCGATCAGAGATCGTCGATGCGGACCTGAGGGATTACTTCACCTCGATTCCGCATGCACCACTGATGAAATGCCTCACACGCAGGATCGCCGATGGTCGGCTTCTTTCGATGATCAAAGGCTGGCTGACAGTCGCGGTTATCGAGAAGGACGGCCGGCGGATCACAAGGACGGCGGAGGCTCGGACGAAGAAAAGAGGAACTCCACAAGGCTCACCTTTGAGCCCGTTGTTGGCGAATCTCTACTTTCGTCGGTTTCTGCTGGCTTGGCGCAAACACGGACACCAAGATCAACTCGATGCGCATATCGTGAATTACGCGGATGACTTCGTGATCTGCTGTCGCCCCGGTTCGTCCGAGACGGCAATGGCGCGGATGCAGACGCTAATGAACAGGCTCGGGTTGGAGGTGAACGATACCAAGACGCGACTCGCTCGGGTCCCAGAGGATAGCGTAACATTCCTCGGGTATACGATCGGACGCTTCTATGGAAAGGGAGGTCAAGCCTTTCTTGGCACAAGACCTTCCAAGAAAGCCGTTCGACGATTGCTCAGACAGGTCCACGACCGCACGACACGTCAGTGGTATCCGGACTCACCGGAGAACACAGTCGCTGTCATCAACCGCTTCCTACGCGGCTGGTGCGGCTACTTCGACCAAGGTCCAGTGGTGGAAACTTACAACCTCATTCGGCAATACGTCGACCGTCGTCTGCGTCATTGGTTGGTCCAGCGCACCGGGGCACGTGGCCGGGGCTTCAACCGTTACTCGCAGGAATACCTGCATGAAACGCTTGGCCTCTACCGCCTCCCAAGAGCGCGTGCCGACGTGCCGAGAGCGAAGGCTTGATGGGTTGAGAGAAAGCCGGATGCGGGAAATCCGCACGTCCGGTTTGACGAGCGGCGACTGGAAACGGAGCCATGGTCCGAAATGAGCCACCGGCACTCAGCGAAAGCTGCCGGCCAACGGCAACTCCTCGGAACCTGTAGCCACCGCGTCAGTCGTCGACTCTACCGAGCTCGATGCGACCATCGGTCAGAAATCGTTCGAAGATGGCACGGCGCGAGACGGCATAGCGGATCGCCTCAGCCAGTTTTGATTTGCCGAAGATCCGACGCAAGGTCTGCTGCCAGAGATCGAAGAGATCTGCGACGATCGCCGCGGAGGCTTGCTGGCGCGCGGCAACGCGAGTGTCGGGGCTTTGACCGCGCATCGTTTTCTCGACCTGCCAGAACTTCGCCATCCGCTCGACCGTCGCCGTTGCCACTTCTGAGCTCCCTGCAACATGCAGCTCGTAGAACTTGCGTCTGCAGTGTGACCAGCAGCCAGCCTGTGATGCAATCATTGCCGCGATCGGATCGCGCGAGCTTGTTATAGGCGGCGTAGCCATCCACCTGCAGGATTCCGCGATAACCATTGAGATGGCGGACCGCGCATTCACCGGAGCGGCTGTCTTCGAAGCGATAAGCCACCATCGGGGGACCGTTGCGGCCAAACGTTCGATCATCCCTGGCATAGGCCCATAAATAGGCCGTCTTTGTCGATCCGGAGCCCGGAGCGAGCGTCTGCAAAGTGGTTTCGTCGGCAAAGACCCGTTCGGCCTTCTTGACCTCGCTGAAGATGTAGTCGGCCATGATCTCGAGCTCGAAGCCGAGCTTGCCCATCCATTGCGCCATCAACTGGCGGTCGAGCTCGACCTTGTCGCGGGCGTAGATAGCCTCCTGCCGGTAGAGCGGCAGGCCATCGGCATATTTGGCGACGGCGATCTGGGCCAGAAGCGCTTCCGTCGCCTGAGACGCCCGCCTTCTCAAGTCCCCGGCGCATCATCTCGACATCCGCAGCGGCGTATCGGTGGGTCGTGGCGACCTGAGCATGGCCAAGCCAAGCCTGAATCGTCAGGAGGTCCACGCCTGACCGGAGAAGCTTCATGGCGAGGGAATGCCGGAAGATGTGCGGCGATATCGGCTTGCCCTCCAAGCTTGGCCTCGTGGACCCGGCCTGGGAGGCGGCACGCCGCACGATGTGTGTCGCGCCGAAACGCGTCAGGCGCTCGTTGTGGACCCCGACGAAGATTGGCCGCGGTTCATGATGGGCGAGGCCGCGTTCGCTCAATAGGTTGGTCAGCGATCGCACCAAATCCTGAGGAATGGGAACGACGCGATCTCGGCGTCCCTTGCCATGAAGCAGCACCTGCGGGCGTCCTCGCTCCAACTGAAGGTCGTTCGCGTTGACGCCGGTCGCTTCGGACACGCGAGCGCCGGTTCTCGCCAAGAAGAGCAGAAAGGCCCGGTCGCGCCGACCGCGGGACGTCGTCTGATCAGGGGCTGCGATGATAGCCTCCACCTCGGCGTTGGTGAGATGATGCGTCACCTCGATGTGGGCCCGTTTGGTGGGGATCCGACGAGCCGGTGAGGTAGTAGGCTGTGTCGCTATAGTTGGCGTGGCCGAGGTAGGTGGCGAGTAAGGGCAGCAGCGCTTGGACGTCCGCGCGCTCGTGGTGCCACAGCCTCAGCCTGGTCACCGCGAACCGGTGCCGGAGATCGTGCGGTCGCAGAGGCTTGCCATTGTCAAGGCCCGCGAGCTTGCGGGCCTTAGCGAAGTTGCTTTGCAAGCCGGTTGCCGACAGACGGCAGCCTCGCGAGCTGAGGAAGAACGCCTCGCCTTTGGGCCTGGGAAACACGGTGTCGCGCTCACGGGCGTATCGACGAAGTTTGGCTGCCTGGGTCGTTGGGTGAACAGGAATCAGGCGGTCTTTACGGAACTTGGTTTTACGGACGAGGATGCCCCCGTTGGTCAGATCGACGTCGCCGCGATCAAGCCTGACCACTTCGCCCGATCGTAACCCCGTGCTGGCCAACAATCCGATTAGCGTCGCCATCGTGCGGCCCCTGAGAGGGGTCCCTGGCGAAATGAAGCTGCATGCGTCGATAAGCGACGTCAGCTCAGCCTCACTTAGGGATGCGCGGCGGCGGAATCGCCCTGGACCACGGGAAAGCTCTGCGCTCCAAGACCTCGGTCTGGGGGTCGTAGACGACCAGGTACTCGTAGAATCGGCGGAGCACGCCGTGACGGACCGCGCGGCTGTCGGCGGCGCCACCGAACGACAGGACGAAGTCCAGCGCCATCGTCCGGGTGGCGGGCGCACCCAGCTGAGATCGCTCGACGTAGCGAACGAAAGCCCGCAGCGTGCCGGCTTCTGGAAGCGGCGACAACAGGTGAGAGGAGGCCTGACTACCTCAAGCAGATTGGTCGCGACGCTCTTTCCAGAGCTCCGATAGTGTGGCGTTAGGTTTACTGAGGCCTTCCGCCGCGGCCCTGTCTTCCTAGAATCCATAGGACCGTTCGGCCCAGCGGAGAAGCACACGCGCATCCCGATCGGGTAAGACCACGCGCTGACTACGCAGGCCCTTGGCGATCGCTTGGCCAACCTCTGGCGCAACTCGATTACCATGGGTCATCAAGAAGAACCAACCAAATGGGACGCCGACCTCACGGTCGATGGCTTCGACGCGATCCATCAGGATATGAACCGAGGCGTCGCCAGCGATCAGCCTCTCTTCCGGCAGATGCCGCGGGCGCGGCACGAATCCGATCTCGCGTGTGCCTTTATCGTCGTAGTCGTAAATGTCGAGCGCCCAGTGCACATAGACCCGCTCGGCCGAAGCGCTTGATTCTTCCCAATCCTGGAAGAAGCGCGTCTCCCGCGGCACGAACTCGAACCAGTCCGGCACCAGTTCAAGAAACGGCGTCTCGGTCGTGCCCTCGCGTGTCGTTTCACGTACCACACGGCGTTCCATCTCTGGCCGCTGCGCCTCGCGCTTCTCGCGCTCGAGGCGGGCACACCGCGTCAGGAAGCTCCGGACATGGACGACGCTGCTGCCTGGGCGCCCAAGCATCCGATAGAGCGGACCAGCGATTACCTTGTCGTCGGACATATCTTCGTGCGTGATCCATGACGGATCGAGTAATTCGCCCTTGCCCCAAGGGCGATATGTCGGATTGACGATCGGCCCGGCACGCCATTCAACTTCCAGACCGAGACGGATTTGCACATAGTCCGCCGCGCCCGGTCCAGTTGGCGCGAAGGCATACACACTGTTGCCGTGCCATTCCGAGATCTGAAGGTCGCTCTCGCGCAGTCGCGTCCAGAGCGCGCCAATGTCGCCATTGTCCTTGGCAAGCTCCGCTTCCATCCACGGCCGGTATTCTGCGATCCGTGTCCCGTCGGCGGCGACCACCGAGCGCGTGTCGCGCCAATACTGCTCGTCAATGCCCGATGTCGAAAACGGAAATCCCGGAAACGCCTCTGTGAGCGCGGCCGCCAGCGCCGCTTCGTCAGATCCGGTCGGAAGACGTGCGAGAACCGCCTCGATCGAGGCGGGATCGGGCAATCGCATTGGGATGTTCTCTGGAGCGTCAGCCATGCCATGATCCTATCATCGGCGGTTGTCGAATTCTGCTCGTTTGCTAGCGCGTCCTATTCACCGCGCGTTCGATCTTTTCCATCGACGCGAGGATTTGCTCGAACCGAGGAGCCTCGCCGAAGATCATTGGCGTCATGTTCGTATAGTCACGCGCGAGCGCGTCGATCATTGCCGCAGTCGGCGCAAGCGCAAACGATCCGGTCACGGCCGAGACGAGATCGTAATCAGGCCGGTTGAAGAACATGAGAGCATGACGGACGCAGTCGGCCCCCAATTCGGCATCTTTGACCGCCGACCGGCCGATGTCGGAGGCGAAGAGGCAATACAGGTCGTAGAAGTGCCGCGAAATGCGCTGGCCTTCCTGGCGCAGCTCACCGCGGCGCTCGAACCAGCGGCGCAGCCCGTGAGCGATCACGATTTTGTCCCAGAACGTGCGCTCGGCGTCGATCGTCGTGACGTTCGGCACCGTCAATTCGAGGCCTGCCACGTCGTCGGCAATGTAAGGACGGATATTCGCCAGGTGGTTCGGGTCAAGCGCCGACTTCGCTCCGGACTCGATCCGGACTGCCGGCCGCACATAGGCCTCGTCGCGCGGTTCAACCTCGGGATACCAGACGAGAAGCGTCTGCCCGTCGGCATCCGACGCGTCGATCTCGAGGCGTCCGCGTCCACTCGTCGCTTCGGCGAGATGTTCGGTCAGGAAGGCGTATAGCGGACCGCTAATATAGCTGCGGCAAGCGTCCCGGATCGCATCCAATCGAGCGCGGCGTTTCTTATTCGACAAGATCGATCTCGAGTTCTTCGACTGAAGCAGACTCGTCGAGATCGTTGCGAAACACCGTTATATCGATGTCTTCGGAAAATCTTTCGATCAGCCCGTATGCCTTCGACAGCGACGTCCCGCCCTTGAAGAGAAGGCGCGGACCTCCTGCGGGCCGTTCGTGATAGAGAGCATTGAGGGTCCAGCAGACCCAAAAATCCTTCTCGACGTTTCCGATCGGCGCACCGAGCCGGTTCGCCGTCGTCAGGAAAAGATCAAGCTTCTCGCCGGGTGCGGCGGAGATGACCTCCTTGTAGGCTGCGCTACTCACGCGTGATCCTCCGCCGCGTCGTCAGGTTCGAGCAAGGGCCTGAGAAAGTCCTGCATCCAGATCGGCATAGCTGAAAGACCTGCACGGAGATCGTCGCGAATCTCCTTTCCATGCTGCGGGTTTGCGAACAGCTTGCTGAGGACGTTCTCTACCGCTTGTCGATCGTCCTTCCCCGCCATCATATCCTGCATCCAATAGAGCGCCTGAACGACGCGCATGCCCGGACGTCCGGCCCAATAAAGACGGCTAGGTGCCGCCGACTTGAAATTGATGACCTGCTTTCCAAGTTTGATCGGCTTCAGGCGAGCGTCGACCAGGACCTCGATGCGCGCCGGCACGGCCGTGGTGAGGCCGAGATCATTCGCGGCAGTCATCCCGTCGACCACGACGCGGGCCTGGTCGCGGCGCGCCACAGCCCTGATGACCGCGCGATAGTCGGGGACCATCGGCTTGCCTGTGAGGTTGCTCTTTCGCGGCCGGTCGTAGAGCCCGCGGTCGATGCGGCGCAACTCGCCAGCCGCAACGAGACGCTGCAACGTCTTGTCGACGGCCGCGCGACTGCCGAGATCAGCGAAATCACCGGGTGTCCATACCTCTGTCGGCGTTGCGTCGATGCGGGCAATGAGCCGCGGGCGGAGGTCTGTGGTCGGTTGATCAAGCATGTCCGAAATATGATGCAAATTTCGGTCGTCGGCAAGATTTGTCCGTCCGAACTATGCAGCATTTTTCGGACGTTCCGTTCCCCAAAGAAGCTCATCCAAGGCGACGAAGAATCAGGCAGTATAGCTATAAGTGGTTGATATAAAAAGTTAATTTGCGGTATTTCTGGCTTAATCTGAACCGGTGCCGGGTGGCTGCCTGCGGCGGCCCCGGCAAGGCGGGTAGCTACCAGAGCGGGTGCGGACGCGGAAGGGCTCGCAGGGGATATTTCAGACATACTGCTGCGACCGGCGGATGCCGGTGACAATTCTTGTTAAATTCAGCTCGCCGAATCAGGCTATCCCGCTGCTCGGGACGTTGCCGACGCAAATTTCGATACCATCGTTAGTTGGCTGCGAATACTGAAAATCATTGCATGTGCAAACGCCCGCCGCGCCAAAGCAGATGCTCCATTTGAGCTCATAGTTGATGCCGAGCACATTGAAAAAACTGCGGCCGTTGACGGATCAGTTCGACCTTGGGGACCAATACCTCTCGGCCCCCGGTGGTGAGCCGCTCAAATCGGCGATCATTTCGGCCCACGACAAGCGCGACGACCAGCCAGTCGTGCTCAAATACTGGCAAAAGACCGGCTCAGCGGTCGACGATGATCTTCGTGAAATTTGGCAGCATGAAATGCGCCAGGCACAGCGTGTGCTCGCCTATCCAGGCGCCGACAAGGTCATCGTCGAACTGCTGCGGTACGGCGAGGCGTCGGATGCCTTCTTTCTGGCCATGCCGCGAGATCTCGCGCCACTCGATACCATGGTCAAGCATGCGCGCCCCGATCACTGGCTGAACAATCTTGATGTCCCGCGCTCGCGCATCGTTCTCTGGCGCAACGCCGAGCGTCTGGCGAAGGCGCTTGAAGCCGTCCACAACCAGGGACTGGTCTATGGCCGTCTCGACAGTTCTTCGGTCTTCACGGCGTCTGCCACAGCGCCCGACTTCCGGCTTGGCAGCTTTGAGTGGTGCGTCCGATTGTCGGAGGCGGACAAAGCGCCGCTCGTCGTCTTTGCGAAATCCGCAGGTGCACCGATTATCATGTCGTTCCTCGACGATTGGCGTGCGCTCGGCCTGTTGCTCGCCGGTCTCCTGAAGCTCGATGCCTCGAGCCTCAGCCGTGGGCTCTCAGCCGTGGAGAACGAATCTGATGCGGCAGGTGAGCGGCTGGCCGTCCTCGAGGCCGGTGAGCGAGACACGCTCAGATGGTTGATCGAGCCTGCGCGCCATCGGGCGGTCGACGCCGAGATTGTTTGCAGACGTATCGGGCGCGCACGAAGGGCGAGACGGAGAATGGCGTCGGCTACGTGAAGAAGAACGCGATCGCCGGTCATTCCTTCCCAAGTTGGGAAGCATTCGAGGCGCATCTCGACAGATGGGAGCGTGATGTTGCGAACGTTCGCATCCAGGGCGCGACCGGCGAGGCGCCCCGATCATCCGCTTTGCGCGTGATGAGATACATCGGTTGAAACCGCTCGGCGGACAGCCGTCGTTCGGACCCTTGCGTGAACTGACCCACGTCGTCGGCAATGATTGCGCCGTCGAGATCGACGCGAACAGCTACTCCGTGCCATGGCGCCTTATTGGCGAGCGCATGGCGGTGACGATCGTGGCCGGGGAAGTGCGGATCCGCCATGGATTGCACCAGGTTGCCGTCCACACTGCAATCGGATGGGCGCCGGCTGCGGGTCGTCGACTCCGCTCATCTCGATGGAGTTGTTAGTCGCAATGGCGCGGTCCGCCCGGCTGAGATCGCGGCGGAGCTGGCGGCGTCCCCACCGCCGTCGTTGTTACGCATGCGCGGCGGCGATCAGGGTGAGACTCTCATCCTGATTGTCGCGCTATATACGCACTCTTGCCGAATACGAAGCCGTGGTCGGAGGAAGCTTAGGCGAGTGTGCGCTGCAGGCGGCTTTCGCGAAGAAATTAATAGCGGGACTATAGCCAGTGGTTTGAAGCCCCGGCTTCATGACATGTTTTACGCATGAAAACTCGTGCGATTGTGGCCTGGAATGTGCGTCGAATCCGCGTAGAGCGAGGTATTTCGCAAGAGAAATTGGCTTACGAAGCGGGGGTTGACCGCTCGTATATGGGGGCTCTTGAGCGGCAATCGAAGAACCCGACAATTGATCTTCTCGAACGCATCGCCGAGACGCTGGACGTTCATTTGTCCGAGTTGTTTATTCGGCCGTCTAAAAGTGCGACGACTCCCAAGACCCTGCCTGGAGGTCGCAAGCCGGCGCGTCCACGTCGCAGGAAGAAGAAATAGTGTAAGCGGCAAGCTGAGGCTGTCGGGCGGCGTCGTTCCATGCGAAGTGACCTCAAGGGACATTCGGCCTTCGACAAAGTCATGCTAGCAATGGACCAAGCGTTTATAGAAGTTCGTGGCTTGTAAGTAGCGTACTGGCTAATCTTCGTTACGGATATATTCCTAATCTCGGCTTAGTCGCGCGACCGAAACCTTCGACGACGAGGACGCTAAAAAGAATGATTTGGCTGACGGATGAGCAACGGGAACGCATCCGCAATCACTTTCTGGAGGAGCGCGCTATCGATAGACGACCGGTCGCAAGCCTACTGCGACGCGCCGGATTCTGGAAGCGGTTCTGCGGAGATCGGCGACCAGGCCCAGGACAGCGATGTGCTTAGCGGCCGTCACGACGACGGGGTACGATAACGTGAATGCTTTGCAAAATGGCGGTTCAGCCCTTCCGCAGGATAATCGCTGAAAGCAACCGCATCATCGGCGTGAACATGAAGTAGGCAGTCGTCCGTTAAGAGCGACCAAGCGACTGATGTGGAATCGTAATCTGACAGACCGGCTTTTTTGCGATTGCAGGGTTTTGATGCTTCAGGGATCGGAACCTTCCAATTTCATTTTCAAGATTCCGTCGAATCGCCAGTCATGATTCCGTGGTCGCATCGGAGGGGGTGATGCGGCCGAAGAAGCAGAAGGCGACGGGATCGGGCGATCTGTTCCGGGCCAGGCTGGACCAGATCATCAATATGAAGCACGAGCTGGTTCAGCTCGCCGGCAGGGTCGACTGGGACTGGATCGATGGGGAGATCGCCCCGCTCTACAGCGAGAACGGCCGGCCAGGCATCGCGACCCGCTTCGTGATTGGGCTGCTGCTGCTCAAGCAGATTTACGGCCTGTCCGACGAAGGGGTGTGCGAGCGCTGGGTCCACGACCCGTATTTCCAGTACTTCACCGGCGAAGAGTTCTTCCAGCATTCATTTCCGCACGAGCGCTCGGACCTGAGCCACTGGCGCAAGCGGCTCGGCGACAAGCTGGAGCTGCTGTTGGCCGAGAGCCTGCGGGTGGCGCACGAAGCCGGCGCGTTACGCAGCCAGGACCTCAAGCGTGTCACGGTCGATACCACCGTGCAGCCGAAGGCGATCACCTTTCCGACCGATGCTAAGCTGCTGCACGCGGCCATCAAGGGGCTCAACCGCATGGCGAGGAAGCACGGGGTCAAGCTGCGGCAGTCCTATCTTCGCGTCGCCAAGACCGCGGCAATGATGGCGGGACGCTACGCCCATGCCAAGCAATTCAGGCGGCATCAGCGGCAGTTGCGCATCCTGCACAGCCGGCTGGGCCGGATCATCCGTACGCATACGACGAGATCCCCGTCGGAGGCGTACGATCATCCGCGATATCGGCCGCAAGATCGAAGGTCGAGCTGTGCTCGAGAACGCCTTCGTCCTCCCGCTCAGCCGCGCTTCGCAGATCCGCTCGCAACAGCAGCGTCAGCGTGGCTGGAAGCATTATTCTTTCCACGCCCCGGAGGTGGAGTGCATCGGCAAGGGCAAGGCAGCCGCGCCTTACAACTCCAGTGAAGAACAGCGCCATTGGCGCACAGTCGCGGCCATTGTCATGAAATCTCAAGGCCGCGTTCTCGATGTGGAAGCTCAGATCCGACGAAGAGCTGAGGGCGCTAAAGTCCGACTTGGCGGACGGCAAGGGAATGACGTTGTTCACTAGGCTCTCGCTTTCGAACGACATCGAGAAGGGAGTGCCGAACAGCCCGGCGAAGAGAACGAGTAGATTCTCAGACAAGTACGACGCCTTTGGGATATGCTTTAGCTTCGCGCCATTGGACGGAGGGCGGTCGATGTTCGCATCGACCGGCAGATTCGTAATCTCGATAGCCGCGGGGCGAGCTGACGGAGGAACCTGCTCCGAGAGAAACGGCAGGATATCGGTCAACGCAACGGCGATCTTCGACCGCACTGCGGAGATCTGCGCAAGATAAGATCCGTAGGCGGTGGCAGGATATTTGATGGGAGCTAGTTCCTTCTGCAAAAATGCTTTTGCTGCATCGGGAAGCACGAAGGAATGTATCTGGGTTTTGTTCATGTCCGGATTCTTCCTATGTATTTGCGATGTCGCTTTCTGGCCACCGCACTACGAGATCCGCTTCGACTGTCCGCCGATCGCCCTCTCGTGCCCAAAGACAACCATGGGCGCCGCAAGAACGTAAAACGATCATTTGTAAACTAGGGTGCGTACTCATAAACTCTGCCGCTGAGAGTAGGCGCACCTATGTCCGCTTGTCCCCCAACAACGGCGCGAAAGCGGACATTGTCGGACTTCCGAGATGGGTCGACGCTTGGCCGCGACCGGCGTCAATGTCAGGAATTTCGTCCACTGGTAAGGCGTATGATCCTGCCAGTCGGAATTGACGAGTTAACGGGATGCATCGCGACATCCGCCCGTCAGAGCGGGGCTCCGATCATTCGGGTAACGTTGGCGTCAGTAAATCGGGGGACATCGTCCATAATTGCGTCGGTGTCGGCGGATGCAAGCGCAGCGTGAAGCGAAGCCTCATCGCGAAACCGATAAAACCCGACGGAAACATCTACCGAATTGACGTCTCGAGGGAAGAAGGCGGCGGCGCTTTCGAGGCCATGCTTCTGCCAGCATGCGAGCGCCAACGGTAGATGCACGTCGACATAATAGTCGCGATCGAAGTATGTGCCGCCGCTGCAGGTCACGACCATTGTTGCATTTGCCATCAGACGACTTTCTACAGAACCTTCGCATTCAGCGCGCGTCCGCTGTTTATGATTGCGATCGATATGTATGTCGGCCGCCGGACGGCCCTTGCCCGGTTTACGCGAACCGTGTGAATCGTCCGGCATCGCGCTGCCCCGCCGATTCGGGCACATATCGAGGATGAGACGGCGGCTTGGACTCTGTTTCGAAAAGACGCGCGGAGGACCGAGCGCCCAGCCGGTGCCGTGCAACCTGCATGTCGACGGCGCGAGCCGGCGCCGTCCCGCTCATCTCAATCCTCGTCTTGCCACCTCCGCAAGGCCGTCTGGTCGTGGTAAGGCATGCGATCTGGCGTGGTGATGAATTCCATCGTGGTGCCCCATGGCATTCGGCAGTAACAGACCTTGTTTCCAAGACCTTTCTCGGTTGCGTAAGGAATCGCGCGCGGCGCGGTGAGGCGTGTGCCTCCGGCCTTTTCGAAGCGCGTGACCGAGGCGTCGATGTCGTCGGTGTAGACACCGAAATGCGTGATGCCGAAGTCGCTCGCTCGGATCGGCTGGGCTTGTTGGGGGCCGTGCATTTCGAACAGCTCGATGTCGGGTCCGGTGCCGATCTTGACCATCGCCTGTCCACGCACGACCGTTCCCGGGAACGCTCCGACGGCCCGCTCGAATTCGGGGCCTTGCCGCGGCGGATCCTGCGGCCCGAAGGACTGATAGATCACCTGGCCGCCGAAAGCTTGCACCAGGAACGATTTCGCGGCTTCTATGTCGGGCACCGTGATGCCGATATGGTTGACGCCGCGGATGATAGGTGTGGTCATGACGGGTTGTCCTTTCTGATTGAATTGATCGATCGTGATGAGTGCGGGGCTCTGTTGCCGCAGTGTCGCGATTTCTCCGGCCCACAACGACACGGGCGCCGAGTTTCAATGGGCTCCGATGAACTCGATCAGAGCGGCTGCGACTGCATCCGGCCGCTCGTCCGCGACATAGTGGCTACAGCGGGCGATCGAGCCGCCCGTTACGTTGCTGGCGAATTCCTCGACCATCGGCACCATATGCGGACCAAAGCGATGATCCCCGCCGAGAGCCAGCACCGGGATCTCGAGCGGTTGCTTCTTGTACTCAAGCGCCGCTGCGTGGTCGGCGGCGAGGGTGCGATACCATTCCATGCCGCCGCGGGTGCGGCCGGGGAGCGCCATTGCTTTGGCGTAGATCTCGACATCCGCCGGATCGAAGCTGCTGTGATCGTAGAACCGCTCGGCCATGAAGCTCGAAACATAGTCGTATTCACGGCCATGGATCAGGCGCTCGGGGAGATCCCGGCTCATGTGGAAACCAAAGTGCCAGAGCGTTGCGATCGTCGCCTCCCATCCGCTCCAGCCGGGAAGCGGAACGTCCAGAACGGCCAGGTGGGTTACGGCCTCTCGATAGACAGCAGCCAGCGGCAAGGCCACCATTCCGCCGATATCATGGCCGCACACTGCGTAGCGTTGATGGCCAAGGGCAGCCATCACTTCGTGCGCGTCGCGCGCCATTGTCGCCTTGTCGTAGCCGCCGAGCGGACAGTCGGAAAAGCCGGCGCCGCGCAGATCGATCGCGACCACGCTGAAATGCGCGGCCAGTTGCGGCATCACATGGTGCCATTCCCACCATGTTTCCGGCCAGCCATGCAGCAGAAGAATCGACGGGCCTGAGCCGCCCGTGACGGCGTTGATCTTGATGCCGTTCACCGGCACCAGCTGTTGGGCAAAACCCTTCAGAGTCGCGATCATGGTCGCTGTCCCGTCGATGTTGACGTTCGATCGGAGCTCGCGACCCGCGTTCCGGGCGGGTCGAAATCGGTAGCGATCGTGATGTCGTGCCAGGCGTCGATATCGCTGCGGAAGGCAGCCAGCTTTCGCTCGGCGGCAGCATGCGCGACCGGGCCGAGCGGCAGGTGAAGCGGGGCGTCGTCGTCGTCGACGGCGCGCAGGATCACTGCGATCGCCTTGTCGGGGTCGCCCGCCTGATTGCCGTTATTGGTTTCGCGATAGTGCCTGCGCGAGGTCCCGGCATATTCCGGCATCTCGTTGGCGGCGACTGTGATCGAACGGCCGAGGAAATCGGTGCGAAACGGCCCAGGCTCCACGATCAGCACTCGGATGCCGAACGGCTTCAACTCGCTGGCGAGCGCTTCGGAAATCCCTTCCACGGCGAACTTGGCGGCGTTGTAGTAACCGCCGCCTCCGCCGCCCGAGATGCCGGCGACGGACGACATATTGACGATCGCTCCGCCCGAGCGCCGCATGACGGGCAGGGCGGCTCTGGTGGCTTCGATCAAACCGAAGAGGTTTACCTCGAACATCGGCCGGTATTCGTCAGACGTCCCCTCCTCAATCGCGCCATGCAGTCCGTATCCGGCATTGTTGACGAGCACGTCGAACCCGCCGAAGGTCTCGACCGCTTTTGCGACCGCGGCCTTGGCTGCCGCCGCATCGGTCACGTCCAGTGGCACGGTGATCATGCGGCCGTCGAAAGGCTCGGCCATATCCTCGATCGTCTTGACACTGCGGGCCGTCGCGACGACCTGATCGCCGCGCTCCGCCGCCGCGAGCGCGAGCCGCTGGCCGAAGCCGCTTGAGCAGCCTGTGATGAGCCAAGTCTTCATGCTTTCTTCTCCGAGTTGTTATCAGACGATGCAAATCGTTCGCCGCTATTGCGACCCGTGATATCGGCCAAGGCCGACCGACTCTCTGCGATCAGAGGCCATGCTCAAGAACTCACCGCTCGGCCGCCCTGGATGACGACGACGCGGCTGCCGATCTTGACCCGGCTATAGAGATCGATGATGTCTTGGTTGATGAGTCGAATGCATCCGCTCGAAACGGCGCGACCGATCGTCTCCGGCTCGGTCGTCCCATGAATGCGGAACATCGTGTCCCGTTCGCCCTGAAAGAGGTACAGCGCGCGTGGTCCAAGGGGATTGCCAAGCCCGCCGGCCATTCCGCTGGCGAGATGGCCATAGCGCGCAGGCTCCCGATTCATCATGTTCTTGGTCGGAGTCCAATGCGGCCATTCCGCCTTTCGCCTAATGGTCGCGGTGCCTGCGAAAGCGAGACCATCCTTGCCAACGCCAATGCCGTAGCGCATGGCCTTTCCGTCGCCCTCGACAAGATAGAGCTGATGAGCAGCCGTATCGATGACAATCGTCCCGACAGGCTCATTCGTCGTATAGTCCACGCGCTGGCGCAACATCGCCGGATCGACGCCGGATATGTCGACGGCTGGTAAGGTGTAAACTCCGTCGACGAGTTGCGCGTACTCACTCGGCGTGCTGATGATATCGGCCTCGACGAGGCCGCTGCGACTGGCACAACCCGAGAGAACGATCGCCATTGCACCGAATACCGAGAACCGCATAGAGCGCCTGGCATCTGAGTTCCTCATATCGAACCGTAACCTTCGCCGCAGTCCAATCGGTGACTCTGTTGCTGATATCCGAACATTGAAGCTCCCAGGAAAGCCAAGCGTGCCATCGGCACAACTGCAATAGGAACCAATTGGTTCCTAATTTTGCTTTTAAAAAAGCATCTCCATCAGGAGATCGGCATCTTTCAGCATCTCGTCGCGGCGTGATCCAACTTTACCAAGCACCCGCATGCCTTGTGCATGTGAGACGATAAAGTGCGCGATGACTTCAGGATCGGACCTATTGGCGATTTCGCCGGCGGCCTGTCCTTTCGCGATCGTTGCAGCGAACAGGGCTTGAAGCCTGGAGAAAAGACGCTTGATCACCTCTGCGATGTCGGGATCTCCCGGCAACATCTCGGCAGCCGTCAACACACCGAAACAACCGCGCACCCCTTTTTTCCCAGACGACAAATCCGCATACCGCACCAACGCGTTGCGGATTGCCGCCTTCGGCGAGGGGGCTGATCGCAGAACCTCCTGGACGTTTCGTACGCCATCGTCGGTGTAGAACTCGAGGGCGCGCAGGAAGACAGATTTCTTGTCACCGAAAGCCTTGTAGAAGCTGCCCTTCGAAAGCTGCATTCCGGCAAGCAGATCAGGCAACGATGCGTCGTGAAACCCACGATCCCAAAAGATTTGCATCGCTCGCCTCACCGCCTCGTCGAGATCGAATTCACGGGGGCGTCCCACAGGAAGTTTGGTATTGATGGTCATCATACGGGCAATATAAACCAAACGGTTCCTAATTGCAATAGTCGATTTATATGCAGGCCTGCGTTGCTCAGGCTGTGAGGACCGTCCAAAATTTTCGTTCGGCCTCAGTAACGGCTCCCGGCATCGCCTCGTAGTTGGTTACATCCTGTCCGACGCCGCCTCGCAAAGGAGGCGAAACGACAATCATGATGCTTCCCCTCTGCTACGCCGTGGCGTGAAAACATAATGACCAGGCGGACGGGTAACTGCCATCCAGGAAGAGACCACATGACGCTCAGCACTACACGTCCTTCTCCGAAAGCCAATGCCTGGCTCAAGCGCTACTATTTCATTCGCTCTGCCGTCGCGGCTCTATGGGCGGTTGCGGCCTTGACGATCGCCAGAGACCGTTCCCATCTCGCGGCCATCCTGCTGGTTGCCTATCCCTTGTGGGATGCCCTCGCCAACTATCTCGACGCGCAACGCAGCAGTGGGCTTGCTTCGAGCAAGAGCCAGATGGTCAATGTCATCATTAGCATTATTACTGCAATAGCGGTCACCATCGCGCTGACGCGGAGCATGAATGCCGTGCTTTTGATCTTCGGGGCATGGGCGGTCGTCGCGGGGCTTCTTCAGCTTGCGACCGGCGTGGGCCGCTGGGGATCGGCCGGCGCACAATGGGCGATGATCCTCAGCGGCGCACAGTCGGCGCTGGCGGGGTGCTTCTTCGTCTACCGGGCGGGGGTTGTTACCAATGTCGGGATTAGTGACGTTGCCGGCTACGCCGCGTTCGGTGCCTTCTACTTTATGGTTTCGGCCGTTTGGCTATGGAGCACCGGCTTGCGTCGCTCTTCTGTGCAAACCACTGCGTAGCACACGTTTGACGGACCTTCATCATGAAGGACCGGCAGCTGTCTTCGATACCGCCGGTTAGCCGATTGATGGTCCCCGCATCAGCCGTCAGGACGGCCCAGCCATCGCGCTGGCGCCGTCCTATCGAGAAAGATCACCACGTTGGCTACTTCGCGGGGCTCGGCGCAACGCCTCAGATCTGCTAATGGGATGGTCCGGCCGTGCTCCTGCCCCGCCAGCGATAAGCTGGCCAGGGGCGCCAAGACAAGGAGCACGCCATGTCCCAGACACCCAGTACTGCGATCGCCGTGATCGGCATCGATATCGGCAAAAACTCGTTCCACGTCGTGGGCCACGATACGCGCGGCGCCATCGTGCTGCGGCAAAAGTGGTCGCGTGGCCAGGTGGAGGCGCGGCTCGCCAATATGCAGCCTTGCCTGATCGGCATGGAAGCCTGCGTCGGCGCACATCATTTGAGCCGCAAACTCGCATCGCTAGGTCACGATGCCAGGTTGATGCCGGCCAAATATGTCCGCCCTTATAGCAAAGGACCGAAGAACGACTTCAATGATGCCGAAGCGATTGCCGAAGCCGTGCAACGCCCGACGATGAAGTTCGTGGCGACCAAGACCGCGGAGCAACTGGATCTGCAGGCGCTGCATCGGGTGCGCGAGCGGCTGGTGTCGCAACGCACCGGCATCATCAACCAGATTCGCGCCTTCATGCTGGAACGCGGGATCGCGGTGCGCCAGGGTATCGGCTTCCTGCGCACAGAACTGCCCACCATCCTTGCCACGCGCACCGATGCCCTGTCGCCACGCATGTTGCGTGTCATCGAGGAGTTGGCAGGCGACTGGCGCCGGCTGGATCAGCGCATCGATAGCCTCTCCGGCGAGATCGAAGCACTGGCCCGTCAAGATCAGGCATGTTCGCGCCTGATGACGGTGCCTGGCATCGGGCCGATCATTTCGAGCGCCATGGTAGCCGCGATCGGCACTGGAGACGTCTTCTCCAAAGGCCGTGACTTCGGCGCCTGGCTCGGACTGGTGCCCAAGCAGATCTCGACGGGAGACCGCACGATCCTCGGCAAAATCTCAAGGCGCGGCAATCGCTACCTGCGCGTTCTGTTCGTGCAGGCGGCATGGGTGGTGCTGGTCAGGATCAAGAACTGGGAACGTTACGGACTCAGATCCTGGATCGAAGCCGCCAAGAAGCGATTGCACCACAACGTGCTAGCGATCGCACTCGCCAACAAGCTTGCCCGCATCGCCTGGGCGGTGCTGGCTAAAGGACGCGCCTTCGAGCTGACAAGGACCAACGATGCAGACGTCCAATCCGCTTGATCGTCGCGCCGTGCTCGGGGCGGTCAAGGCGCGGCCTGGCAACGCCGGAGCCAGCCGCAAGCAAAGCGCAACGGCCGGCCTTGACCGCCCGTGCGCGCGACGCGACGCACGTCCTGCGGGCCGGGACGAAGGAACGGCCCCCGGCTCGAACACAGGAACTGCGAGGTAGGAGGAGCAAGCGATGACGTAACCCCATCAACAGGTTCCAGCCAAGGTCTGCGAGAGGATGAGACGAGATGGAGGTTCGGTCTTCCCGGCGCATGCGAACACTGGTGACCCAAATGGCCCAATCGAGGCCTGTCCGCTAATGAGAACGCACGCGCGCTGATATCCATGATGGCCCGGAGAGAATGCTCCAATCAAAGGCCGGATACATTGATGCAAGACCACTCACCACCTGATCGACGAACCTCTTGCTACGCACGGCCGGACCATACATTGGGTCAGGAACGACAAAACTCAAGGTGAGCATAATCGGTCGGCTTTCGAGTGCATAGCGACCAGTTGAGCCCGACAGCCGAGCCATGATTCAAGCCACACAACGGAAGGGGCCGAATCATGCGCTACGAACTCACGGACTATGAGTGGTCCGTCATTAAGCCGATGTTGCCGAATAAGTCGCGCGGCGTGCCGCGGGTGAATGACCGTCGTGTCCTCAACGGCATCTTCTGGGTCTTGCGATCCGGAGCGCCATGGCGCGACCTGCCAGAAAACTTCGGTCCGTACACCACTTGCTACAATCGATTCGTTCGCTGGCGACGGGCCGGCGTGTGGGCCAAGCTCATGAGCGCACTGGCCGGCGCCCATGATGCTGCCGTGCAGATGATCGACACTTCCATTGTTCGCGTACATCAACATGGGGCCTGCATCACAAGAAACTGGCGTCAATCGATGGGAAGGTCACGCGGCGGTCTGACGAGCAAAATCCACGCGGTGGTCGACAGCAATGGTCTACCGGTACAACTTGCGTTGAGTCCTGGCGAGGCGCACGACGTTCGACTTGCCGGTAAACTGCTCTCTCGTTTGAGATCCGGATCAATGCTGCTCGCCGACCGCGGCTACGACGCTGACTGGATCAGGGAGCTTGCCATGAAAAAGGGCGCATGGGCCAATATCCCGCCGAAAAGCAATCGGACCGATCCGATCTGCTTCAGCCCGTATCTCTACCGCGCCCGCAACCGCGTCGAGCGGTTCTTCAACAGGATCAAACAATGCCGTCGGGTGGCGACGCGCTACGACAGGCTTGCTGGAAACTACCTTGCCTTCATCCAACTTGCATCTATCCGGCTATGGCTCGCCGCTCGTTATGAGTCCGCGCCCTAGTCACATGAATCTAAAGTTCGCCACATAAAGTCTGCTGGGCTTTGTGGCAAAAGCGTTTGACGGAAGCCAAGATCTGGTCTGCGGACTTGGTCCATTTGAAGGGCTTCGGGTTGTTGTTGTGCAATTCGATGAAGGTACGGATGTCGGCTTCGAGC
>NZ_JADYVV010000088.1:0-37572 GCF_020194035.1 Bradyrhizobium sp. BRP56 | reverse complement strand
GGGCGGGGCGGTTAGAGGCGCCTCTTGGCGAAGGCGCGGCCGGACGCGGACTTCAGATATCTTTCAAAAGCGACGGCCTGCTTCTCGTCGCTGAAAGCGACGTAGGTCTTGAGCCGCCACGGTCCAAATTTGGATGTATGGGGCACTTCCCCGGCATTGTGCTTAGCCAGTCTGGCCCGCAGATCGTCGGTAATCCCGACATAGAAGTGCAGGCAATCAAGGCTCTCGAGAATGTAAACGTATTTCATCTGTTCCCCCCAACACACGGCTGACGGGGTGGATGCTAACGCATTCGGATTTCGGAGAGAGCCCGGCTCCGCCCTTCGGGCTACGCCGCGGCAGCCTTCGCTCACTTCGCTACGATGGACTATCCGGGCTTGCCGAGCCGAAGCTCGCGAAGCGAGCGAAGGCTGGTGGAGCCAGGCGGGATCGAACCGCCGACCTCTTGCATGCCATGCAAGCGCTCTCCCAGCTGAGCTATGGCCCCTTATCCAGTTGGGATGATCCTGGGGGATCGATCCCGGTCCGCGCGGCCTGGACGACTCGCGCGGCAGCACCGTTGATCATAGATCGGCGCCGATCTCAAGTCTCTTCGTCGCCTCCGACGTCACCAATGATGTCGGTGACGTCCTCATCGCCCTCTTCCTCGTCGGCGATGAAGGTCGAATCGTCGTCGTCATCGTCGTCGATGGTCTCATCGACCTCGATATCGTCCTCGGATTCGGGAACCTGGGCCTTGACCTTCCCGGTGTTCTCCTCGGCATCGGCCTCCTCGAGCGAGACCATCTCCTCGGCCTCGGCGGGCTCCGGCATGTCGGCTGCGGTCGCAGGCGAACTGACGGTGGCGCCACGGCCCCGCGGCGGGGCGATCGGCGCGATCGGCACGACTTCGCCGGTATAGGGCGAGATCACCGGATTCTTGTTGAGGTCGTAGAACTTCTTGCCCGTGGTCGGGCAAATGCGCTTGGTTCCGAGCTCGGACTTGGCCACGTGGTAATCCCAGAATTTTCCTGAAAAACGGAGCTTCACTTGGCTAGTTGAGGAGCCGCTGTCAATAGCGGTCTGCGCGCATTTGACGGGCGCGTGACGCGGTGTTGCCTATGTGATACCTGCCGCGACGCGAGAGGACACAATCTTGGCCCATTCTGACACCCCGACCTCGCTGGAATCGCGCGCGTGCGGCCCCCTGGCCGGCACGGTCCGCGTTCCCGGCGACAAATCGATTTCCCACCGCGCCCTGATCCTGGGGGCGCTTTCGGTCGGTGAAACCCGCATTTCCGGCCTCCTGGAGGGCGAGGACGTCCTCAATACCGCCAAATCCATGCGTGTCTTGGGCGCCAAAGTGGAGCGAACAGCGCCGTTTACCTGGTCGGTCGCAGGGGTCGGCGTCGGCGGCTTCGCCCAGCCTGCCGCGCCGCTCGATTTCGGCAATTCCGGCACCGGCTGCCGGCTGGTGATGGGCGCGGTGGCCGGCTGCCCGATCGCCGCCATTTTCGACGGCGACGCCTCGCTGCGCTCGCGGCCGATGCGCCGCATCCTCGACCCGCTGGAGCTGATGGGCGCCCGAACCAGCGACATCAGGGAGGGCGGCCGGCTGCCGCTCACCCTGCACGGCGCCCGCTATCCGGTGCCGATCGTCTACAAGACGCCGGTCGCCTCGGCCCAGATCAAGTCCGCGGTGCTGCTGGCGGGGCTCTCCGCCCCCGGCATCACCACTGTCATCGAGCAGGAGGCGAGCCGCGACCACACCGAGCTGATGCTGAAGCATTTCGGCGCCGATATCTCCTCCGAGCAGGAAGGCAGCCACGGCAGGCGAATCTCGCTGAACGGCGAGCCCGAGCTGCACGGCGCCAACGTCGTGGTGCCCGCCGATCCGTCCTCCGCGTCATTCCCGATCGTGGCCGCGCTGATCGTCGCAGGTTCCGATGTCGTGTTCTCCGACGTGATGACCAATCCGCTGCGCACCGGCCTGTTCACCACGCTGCGCGAGATGGGCGCCTCGATCGAGGAGAGCGATGTGCGCGGCGATGCCGGCGAGCCGATGGCGCAGCTGCGCGTGCGCGCCTCGAAGTTGAAGGGTGTCGAAGTGCCGCCGGAGCGCGCGCCGTCGATGATCGACGAGTATCTGGTGCTGGCGGTCGCGGCCGCCTTCGCCGAGGGCACCACGATCATGCGCGGCCTGCAGGAGCTGCGCGTCAAGGAATCCGACCGCCTTGAAGCCACCGCCGACATGCTGCGGGTCAACGGCGTCAAGGTCGAGGTGTCCGGCGACGATCTGATCGTCGAGGGCCGCGGCCATGTTCCAGGCGGCGGCCTCGTTGCCACGCATATGGATCACCGCATCGCGATGTCGGCGCTGGTGATGGGCTGCGCCTCCGATCGGCCGGTGAAAATCGACGATACCGGCTTCATCGCCACCAGTTTTCCGGATTTCATCCCGATGATGCGCGCGCTCGGAGCTGATTTCGCATGATCATCGCCATCGACGGACCCGCCGCCTCGGGCAAGGGCACGCTCGGCAAGCGGCTCGCCCACCACTACGGCTATCGTCATCTCGACACCGGCGTGATCTACCGTGCGGTGGCCTATGCGATGATGCAAGCTGGTGCCGAGCTCAGCAACGAGGTGCTGGCCGTGGCCGCGGCGCTCGAGCTCGACCCCGAAAAGTTCGGCAATCCGATCCTGAAGACCCAGAAGGTCGGCGATGCCGCCTCGGTGGTGTCGGCGATTCCGCAGGTTCGCGAGGTGCTGGTGAACTTCCAGCGCCAGTTCGCCGCCGATCCGCCCGGTGCGGTGCTGGACGGGCGCGACATCGGCACCGTGATCTGCCCGGATGCCGACGTGAAGATCTTCGTGGTCGCCGACCCCCGCGTGCGGGCACGGCGGCGCACGCTGGAGGCGCGCGCCCGCGGCGAGGACGCCGACGAAGAGGCGGTGCTCGCCGACATCCTCAAGCGCGACGAGCGGGACAAGAACCGGGCGATTGCGCCTCTGCGGCCGGCTCCGGACGCCCACACGCTGGACAATTCGAACCTCGATATCGAGGCCGGCGTGCGTGCCGCCATCGCCATCGTCGAGGCTGCGCGCGCCAGGCGCTAGAATCGCGGGCCGTCGCGGCGCTTTCGGCCCGAAAACCCAGCAAAATGGGGCATTTCCTGCTTGCCGAAAGTCGCATGCAGGGCTATATCAGCGCCGTTCGGAGCAGCATCGACGATGTCGAGGCCGTGTCTGAGCGGGCCGGCGATGGGTTTGAACTATTCCTCAAACGAAACCAACGCCGCATCTGGAGGAACGCCCGCTCCCAGGTCTTGCAGTCGATATTTTCGTTTCAGGCTCCGGATCAATCATACGTACCGAACGTGCAGTCTTGCTGCCGGCCCGCTGTTGCACCTCCTGCAATGAGCGGTCGTCAGGGTTTGCGGAACCCCGACACTTCACGCACGGTGCGCCCATCAACCCGAACGGCCGGCGAGATCCCGCATCTGGAGAACAAATGGTTTCGAATTCTGCGTCTTCCTATACTCCCACCCGCGATGACTTCGCGGCGATGCTTGATGAGTCCTTTGCCGGCGGCAATTTGCAGGAAAGCTCGGTCATCAAGGGCAAGGTGGTTGCAATTGAGAAGGACATGGCCGTCATCGACGTCGGCCTGAAGACCGAAGGTCGCGTTGCGCTGCGCGAATTCGCCGGCCCCGGCCGTGAAAGCGATCTCAAGGTCGGTGACGAAGTCGAGGTGTTCCTCGACCGTATCGAGAATGCGCTCGGCGAAGCCGTGCTGTCGCGCGACAAGGCGCGCCGCGAGGAAAGCTGGGGCAAGCTCGAGAAGGCGTTCCAGAACAACGAAAAGGTCAACGGGGTCATCTTCAACCAGGTCAAGGGCGGCTTCACGGTCGACCTCGACGGTGCGGTGGCCTTCCTGCCACGCTCGCAGGTCGACATTCGTCCGATCCGCGACGTTGCGCCGCTGATGAACAATTCGCAGCCGTTCCAGATCCTCAAGATGGACCGCCGCCGCGGCAACATCGTGGTGTCGCGCCGCACGGTTCTCGAAGAGACCCGCGCCGAGCAGCGCCAGGAGCTGGTGCAGAACCTCGAAGAGGGTCAGGTGATCGACGGCGTGGTCAAGAACATCACCGATTACGGTGCGTTCGTTGATCTCGGCGGCATCGACGGCCTGCTGCACGTGACCGATATCGCCTGGCGCCGCGTCAACCACCCGACCGAGGTGCTGACCATCGGCCAGACCGTGAAGGTCAAGATCATCAAGATCAACCACGAGACGCACCGCATCTCGCTCGGCATGAAGCAGCTGCTGGATGATCCGTGGCAGGGCATCGAAGGCAAGTACCCGCTGGGTGCCCGCTTCACCGGCCGCGTCACCAACATCACCGACTACGGCGCGTTCGTCGAGCTCGAGCCGGGCATCGAAGGCCTGATCCACGTCTCCGAGATGTCGTGGACCAAGAAGAACATGCACCCCGGCAAGATCGTTTCGACCTCGCAGGAAGTCGAAGTGCAGGTGCTGGAAGTGGATTCGGTCAAGCGCCGCATCTCGCTCGGTCTCAAGCAGACCATGCGCAATCCCTGGGAAGTCTTCGTCGAGAAGTTCCCGGTCGGTTCGGTGGTCGAGGGCGAGGTCAAGAACAAGACCGAGTTCGGTCTGTTCCTGGGTCTCGAGGGCGATGTCGACGGCATGGTCCACCTCTCCGACCTCGACTGGAAGCTTCCGGGCGAGCAGGTCATCGACAACTTCAAGAAGGGCGACATGGTCAAGGCCGTGGTGCTCGATGTCGATGTCGAGAAGGAGCGGATCTCGCTCGGCGTCAAGCAGCTCGAAGGCGACCCCTTCGCCGAGCCGGGCGACGTCAAGAAGGGCGCGGTCGTGACCTGCGAAGTGCTCGAAGTGAAGGAGAGCGGCATCGAGGTCCGGATTTCGGGCACCGAGTTCACCACCTTCATCAAGCGGTCCGAGCTGGCCCGCGACCGCAACGACCAGCGCGCCGAGCGCTTCGCCGTCGGCGAGAAGGTCGATGCCCGCGTCATCCAGTTCGACAAGAAGGCCCGCAAGGTGCAGGTCTCGATCAAGGCGCTGGAAGTCGCCGAAGAGAAGGAAGCCATCGCGCAGTACGGCTCCTCCGATTCGGGTGCGACGCTTGGCGATATCCTCGGCACCGCGCTGAAGAACCGCGGCACCGACAAGTAAGCGTTCGCGCGATTTGAGGCGAACAATCGGGGCTCCGGCGCAAGCCGGGGCCCTTTGCTTTGGGGCATCCGTAGCCCGGATGAAGCGAAGCGAAATCCGGGGTCCCTACGTCGCTGCGAGATCTTCCCGGATTACGCTTCGCTCCATCCGGGCTACGGGTACCTCCGAATACGGGCCTTGTTTTCTTCATATTGCGTCGCAATTGATGTATTTGGCTAAGCTGATAGTGACGCTGCGACTGCAAAACGCGCGGATTGCGCGCTGACCATTTCTGGAGAGATCGGATGTCGCTGGATTCAGACGTGATCGTCGATCGCCGCCGCATCAGGCGTAAACTGACGTTCTGGCGCGTCGCCGCCGCGGTCATTGCGATCGCGGCCATCGTCGGCGTGGGCGTGGTCGCCGCCGGCGGACGCGGCACCTTTTCGACATCGAACACGATCGCGCGGGTCAATATCGACGGACTGATCCGCAGCGACCAGGATCGCGTCGAGGCGCTGGAGCGGCTCGGCAAGTCGAGCTATGCGGCTGTTGTCGTGCACATCAATTCGCCCGGCGGTACCACCGCGGGCTCCGAGCAGCTTTACGACTCGCTGATGCAGCTGAAGGCGAAGAAGCCGCTTGTCGTCGTGGTCGAGGGATTGGCCGCCTCGGGCGGCTACATCACGGCGATCGCCTCCGATCATATCGTCGCCCAGCAGACCTCGCTGGTCGGCTCGATCGGCGTTCTGTTCCAGTATCCGAACGTTTCGGAATTGCTCAAGACTGTCGGCGTGAAGATGGAGGAGATCAAATCTTCCCCGCTGAAAGCCGCGCCGAACGGCTTCGAGCCGACCAGCCCGGAGGCCCGTGCCGCGATCGACGGTCTCGTCAAGGACTCCTATGCATGGTTCCGTGGATTGGTGAAGCAACGGCGCGGCATGGACGATGACCTGCTGGAGAAGGTCGCGGACGGTCGCGTCTTCACCGGCCGGCAGGCGGTCGATCTCAAGCTGGTCGATCAGCTGGGGGACGAGAAGACCGCGATCGCCTGGCTGGTTGCCGAGAAGAAGGTCAAAAGCGACCTGCCGGTGCGCAATTACAAGCTTAATCCGCGGTTCGGCGACCTGACCTTCCTGCGCACGGCGGCGTCCGTGACGCTCGATGCGTTCGGTCTTGGCGCGATCGCGCGGCGGATCGAGCAGGGCGGCGTGGCCGAGGCAGTCGACCGGTTCGGGCTTGACGGCATGCTGGCGCTGTGGAGCCCGGCTGGAACCAATTGATCGGCGGCCAAAGGCGTGCTCGTCAGGCTATTCCCGCTTTGCGGGAATCGCCGCATGCCCCAATTGGGCTATTTGTCACGTGATTTCACGACGCTCTAAATCGATTTAGCGTCTTGACAGTGCACGGCATTTTCACGGAAATGGGTTTCCGCAAGAGCCCGGATCCCACTTTCGATGATCAAATCCGAACTTGTTCAGCGTATCGCCGAGCACAACCCGCACCTCTACCAGCGGGATGTCGAGAACATTGTGAATGCGATTCTCGATGAAATCGTCGCGGCGCTGGCTCGTGGCGACCGTGTCGAACTGCGCGGTTTTGGCGCATTCTCGGTGAAGCACCGCCCGGCGCGCGCCGGCCGCAATCCACGCACCGGCGAGCATGTGCCGGTCGACCAGAAGAGCGTGCCGTTCTTCAAGACCGGCAAGGAAATGCGCGAGCGTCTCAACCGCGACGTGACAGAGGCGGGCGCCGCCAAGGTCGATGCGCCCAAGGCTGATGCTTAAGGTCGACGCCTAAGGCGCGACGTCAGGCGTTGCCGTGCTGCGGGCGATATGCCCGCATTTGCTCCATCGCTGCGAGAGATGGTCATGCGAAAGTTCTTCACGGCAGTGGTCGTCATTCCGCTCGGACTGATCTTCATCATCTTTGCAGTCGCCAACCGTCACTGGGTGACGGTGTCGTTCGATCCCTTCAATTCGGTGACCCCCACGGTTGCGGTCACGCTGCCGCTGTTCGTCGTCATTATCGCCTCCGCGATCCTGGGCGTGATCGCGGGCGGCATCGGAACCTGGTTCAAGCAAGGGCGCTGGCGCCGCGCGGCCCGGCAGCATGAGGCTGACGCCCGCCATGTCCGCGCCGAGCTCGCCGACCTCAGGGCCGCCGCCTCCCGGGACGACGCGCAGCGCCGTCCGGCCCCGGCCCTATCAGGTTTTTACGAGGCCGCCGGGCGAGACAAGCAGGGCGCGACGTTGTAGAACCCGCCCCGTCGGGCCGGGGTCCACCCCCCGGTTCCGGCCGCCCGAAAACCCGTTTTGAGACCCGTTTCGAGACCATGCCCCTGCTCGTCAAAATCTGCGGCCTGTCCACGCGCGAGACGCTCGACGTCGCGCTTGAGGGCGGTGCCGACATGGTGGGGTTCGTATTCTTTCCGCCGTCCCCGCGTCACATCAGCCTCGAGACCGCGCGCGAGCTCGGCAACCGCGCCAAGGGCCGCGCCGTCAAGGTCGCGCTGACCGTCGATGCCGACGATGCGACCCTGGAAAACATCGTCGAGACGCTGCGGCCGGATATCCTGCAATTGCACGGCAAGGAGACCACGGTGCGGCTGCGCGACATCAAGGCGAAGTTCGGCCTGCCGCTGATGAAGGCGCTGCCGGTCGAGACATCGGCCGACCTTGCGTCGCTGCCGGGCTATGCCGGCGTCGCCGATCGCATCCTGTTCGATGCCCGCGCGCCGAAGGATGCCACGCGGCCGGGCGGCCTCGGCGCGCCCTTCGACTGGCACGTGCTGGAAAATCTCGATCTCGCGCTGCCCTACATGGTCTCGGGCGGGCTCAACGCCGACAACGTCACTGAAGCCGTCCGCGTCACGCGCGCCGGCGGCGTCGATGTCTCGTCGGGCGTCGAGCGCACGCCCGGTGTCAAGGATCCCGAATTGATCCGCGCCTTCATCCGCGCCGCGCGCGCAACCCAAGAACTGATGGTTCGATGAATCCAAACCTGCCCAATTCCTTCCGCAGCGGCCCCGACGAGCGCGGGCATTTCGGCATTTTCGGCGGACGTTTCGTTGCGGAAACGCTGATGCCGCTGATCCTCGATCTGGAAAAAGCCTATGCCGACGCCAAGGCCGACCCGGCGTTCCAGGCCGAGATGAAGGTCTATCTGAAGGACTATGTCGGCCGGCCCTCGCCGCTCTATTTCGCCGAGCGTCTCACCGAGCATCTCGGCGGCGCCAAGATCTATCTGAAGCGCGAGGAGCTCAACCACACTGGTTCGCACAAGGTCAACAATGTGCTCGGCCAGATCATGGTCGCGCGCCGCATGGGCAAGAAGCGCATCATCGCCGAGACCGGCGCCGGCCAGCACGGGGTGGCGACGGCGACGCTGTGCGCGCGGTTCGGGCTCGAATGCGTGGTCTATATGGGCGCGGTCGACGTCGAGCGGCAGCAGCCGAACGTGATCCGCATGGAGATGCTGGGCGCCAAGGTCGTCCCGGTGCAGTCGGGCGCGCGCACGCTGAAGGACGCGATGAACGACGCGCTGCGCGATTGGGTCACCAACGTGCACAACACCTTCTATTGCATCGGCACGGTCGCGGGTCCGCACCCCTATCCGATGATGGTGCGCGATTTCCAGTCGATCATCGGCCACGAGACGCGCAAGCAGATGCAGGAGGCCGAGGGCCGCCTGCCGGATTCGCTGATCGCCTGCATCGGCGGCGGCTCCAATGCGATGGGCCTGTTCCATCCGTTCCTCGACGATCCCTTGATCGAGATCTTCGGCGTCGAGGCGGCCGGTCACGGACTGACGCAGCTGCATGCCGCTTCGCTCGCCGGCGGGCGTCCCGGCGTGCTGCATGGCAACCGCACCTATCTTTTGATGGACGCCGACGGCCAGATCGAGGAAGCGCATTCGATCTCGGCGGGTCTCGATTATCCCGGCATCGGCCCGGAGCACGCCTGGCTGCACGAGACCGGCCGCGTGAAATATCTCTCGGCGACCGACGAGGAGGCGCTGGCCGCATTCCAGCTGCTGTCGCGGCTCGAGGGCATCATCCCCGCGCTGGAATCGGCGCACGCCATCGCGAAACTGTCCGAGCTCGCACCGCAGAGGCCGAAGGATCACCTGATGGTGGTCAACCTCTCGGGCCGCGGCGACAAGGACGTGCCGCAGGTCGGCGACATCTTGAAGGCGAGGAAGAAGTGACCACCCGTATCGACGCACGTTTCGCCGAGCTGAAGCAGCAGGGCCGCTCCGCTTTCGTCACCTTCGTGATGGCCGGCGATCCCGACGCCAAGACCTCGCTCGACATATTGAAGGCGCTGCCGAAGGCCGGCGCCGACGTCATCGAGATCGGCATGCCCTTCACCGACCCGATGGCCGATGGCCCGTCGATCCAGGCCGCCGGTCTGCGCGCATTGAAGGGCGGCATGACGCTGCGCAAGACGCTGGCGATGGTCCGCGACTTCCGCAAGGACGACAACGCCACGCCGATCGTGCTGATGGGCTACTACAATCCGATCTACATCTACGGGGTCGACAGCTTCCTGGCCGATGCCAAGACCGCCGGCGTCGACGGCCTGATCATCGTCGACCTGCCGCCGGAGGAAGATACCGAGCTCTGCATCCCCGCGATGAAGGCCGGGCTGAACTTCATCCGGCTGGCGACGCCGACCACCGACGACAAGCGGCTGCCGGCGGTGCTCGCCAATACCTCGGGCTTTGTCTATTACGTCTCGATCACCGGCATCACCGGGGCCGCGACGGCCGATTCGAAGGTGGTCGCGGAAGCCGTGGCCCGCATCAAGCGGCACACCAAGCTGCCGGTCTGCGTCGGCTTCGGCATCCGCACCCCGGAGACGGCGCGCGCGATCGCCGAGAACGCCAACGGCGCGGTGGTCGGCACCGCAATCGTCGATGTGGTGCGCGCCAACCTCGATGCCGAGGGCCGTGCGACGCCGAAGACCGTGAGCGCGGTGGCGGACCTGGTGTCGGCGCTGGCGCAGGGGGTCCGGGGCGCCAAGCAGGCCGCTGAATAAGCCACATTTTGCGGCAACAAGGCCGCCGATGGCGGCTTGCCGGGCTTGCCCGGCCCGCCATATATCCAGCTGGTGCGGAACCGATCCGCATTTCGGAGCGAACCATGAATTGGCTCACCAACGTCGTCCGGCCGAAGATCCGCAACATCCTGCGGCGCGAGACGCCGGAAAACCTCTGGATCAAGTGCCCGGATTCCGGGCAGCTCGTGTTCTACAAGGACGTCGAGGCCAACCAGTTCGTGATCCCCGGCTCGAACTACCACATGCGCATGGGCGCGGTGGCGCGGCTGAAATCGATCTTCGACAATGAGACCTGGTTCGACGTCGCGCTGCCCGAAGTGACTGCGGATCCGCTGAAATTCCGCGACGAGCGCAAATATGTCGACCGTATCAAGGACGCCCGCACCAAGACCGGGCTGAACGACGCGATCAAGGTCGGCTACGGCAAGCTCGAGGGCGCCGGCGTCGTGGTCGCCGTGCAGGATTTCGATTTCATGGGCGGCTCGCTCGGCATGGCCGCCGGTGAAGCCATGGTGCGCGGGCTCGAGCTCGCGGTCGAGAAGAAGTCGCCCTTCATCGTGTTCGCCGCATCCGGCGGCGCGCGGATGCAGGAAGGCATCTTGTCGCTGATGCAGATGCCGCGCACCACCGTCGGCGTGCAGATGCTGCGCGAGGCGCGCCAGCCCTACATCGTGGTGCTGACCAATCCGACCACCGGCGGCGTCACCGCGTCCTATGCGATGCTCGGCGACATCCAGATCGCCGAGCCCGGTGCGCTGATCGGCTTTGCCGGCGCGCGCGTGATCGAGCAGACCATCCGCGAGAAGCTGCCGGACGGCTTTCAGCGCGCCGAATATCTGCGCGAGCACGGCATGGTCGACATGGTGGTGCACCGCCACGAGATGAAGGCCACGCTGGCGCGGCTGTGCCGCCTGCTGACCAAGGCGCCGGCGCTTGAATCCGCATCGAAGCCCAAGGCCGCGGTCACCGAGCCGGCCCAGATCGTCACGGCGCCGGAGACGGTGCCGGCCGCGCCGCACGCGTGACCGCAAGCGCCACCTCACCGCAAGCCTCGTTCGAGGCGTTGATCGCGCGGATATCGGCGCTGCATCCCAAGCGCATCGATCTCAGCCTCGATCGCATGCGCTGTCTGATGGAGCGGCTCGATCATCCCGAGCGCAAGCTGCCGCCGGTGATCCATGTCGCCGGTACCAACGGCAAAGGCTCGACCATCGCCTATCTGCGCGCAATCCTCGAGGCATCAGGCCTGCGCGTGCACGTCTTCACCTCGCCCTATCTGGTGCGGATCAACGAATGCTACCGGCTGGGCGCCGTCGGCGGCGGCAAGCTCGTCGGTGACGATGAGCTGCGCGAGACGTTCGAGCACTGCGAGCGCATCAACGCCGGCAATCCCATCACCATCTTCGAGATGGAAACGGCGGTGGCGTTCTGCCTGTTCGCCAAGCATCCTGCCGATGTCGCATTGCTCGAGGTCGGGCTCGGCGGCCGGCTCGATTCGACCAATGTGGTCGAGGCGCCGCTCGCCTCGGTGATCGCGCCGGTCAGCATGGACCACATGGAATTCCTCGGCGACAATCTGACGGCGATCGCCGGCGAGAAGGCCGCGATCATCAAGCGCAAGGTGCCGGTGATCTCGGCCGAGCAGGCACCGGATGCGATGGCCGTGATCGAGGCGCAGGCGAACCGCATGCGCGCGCCGCTGCATGCGGCCGGCCAGCAATGGCATGTCGGCGTCGAGCGCGGCCGGCTGGTGTATCAGGACGAGCGCGGTCTGCTGGATCTCGCCGCGCCGAAACTGTTCGGCCGGCACCAGTTCGACAATGCTGGCCTTGCGATTGCGACCCTGCGCGCGATCGACGCATTCAAGCTCAACATCGCGGCCTTTGAAGCCGGCATCGTCAATGCGGAATGGCCGGCGCGAATGCAGCGGCTGGTTTCCGGCACTCTCGTCGGACAGGGGCCGCAGGGCTCCGAGGTCTGGCTCGACGGCGGGCACAATGCCGAGGGCGGCCGCGTCGCGGCCGCGGCGCTCGGCGATCTCGAGGAGCGCGTGTCGCGGCCGCTGGTCGTGATCGTCGGGATGATTGCCAACAAGGACGCCAACGCTTTCCTCGCCAATTTCGCCGGACTGACCCGCCACATCATCGCGGTCCCGGTGCCCGGCCGCGACAACGGCATGGCGCCGGACAGACTGGCTGACGCCGCGCGGGCGCTCGGCATGCGGGTCGAGATCGCTGATGGCGTCGCCGCCGCGCTGCAACGGCTTGCGATGCTGGCCTATGAGGTGCCGCCGCGCATCCTGATCACGGGCTCGCTGTATCTGGCCGGTCCCGTGCTTGCGGCCAACGGCACGCCTCCTGCATGATGGCGGTGTCGTAGCCCGGATGGAGCGAAGCGAAATCCGGGGCGGCTCGATCCGCGGACACAGGGCCCCGGATTACGCTTCGCTCCATCCGGGCTACGGGACGTCGCGCTTGAGGACAGGACAATACCATGCGTTTTGCTGCGATCGCCGACATCCACGGCAACCATCTCGCGCTCGAAGCCGTGCTGTCGGACATCCGCGCGCAGGGAATTTCCGACATCGTCGATCTCGGCGATATGGTGAGCGGGCCGCTCGACGCCCGGCCCACCATCGATATGCTGACGGCGCTCGATGCGGTCCATCTGCTCGGCAATCATGACCGCTACCTGATCGACCGTCCGCACGAGAAAATGGGCTCTTGGGAGCGGCTGACCTATACCCAGCTCGAGCCGCGGCATCTCGACTGGCTGCGCACGCTGCCGGCGAATTCGATCTATCGCGACGAGGTTTTCCTCTGTCATGCAACGCCCCAGAATGACGAGACCTATTGGCTCGAGACGGTGCTGCCGGGCGGCGAAGTCTGCATGTCCTCGCTGGAAGCGATCGAGGCGAGAGCGGCCGGCGTGCCGCAATCGCTGATCCTCTGCGCACACACGCACACTGCGCGCGCCGTGCGGCTTCGCGACGGCCGGCTGATCGTCAATCCCGGCAGCGTCGGCTCGCCCGGCTATCGCGCCGGCAAGCCGCATCCGCATGTCGTCGAGGCCGGTTCGCCCGATGCGCGCTATGCGATCCTCGAGCAGGTCGATGGGGGCTGGGACGTAACCTTCCGCCACATCCCCTACGACCACGCGGCAATGGCGGCGCTGGCGCGGCAGCACGGCCAGGCCGAACTCGCCTCGGCGCTGGCGACGGGATGGATTCGCTGATCCGTAGCCCGGATGAAGCACAGCGAAATCCGGGACCGCGACATCCGCGGGCACGGCATTCCCGGATTGCGCTGCGCTCCATCCGGGCTACGAAGCGCGCAAACAAAACGGCCGGCTCATCGCCGGCCGTTTGCACAAATCAGCTAATTCGAATCGGATCAGACCGCAGCGGTGATCCACTGCTGCAGCTTGGCCTTCGGCGCGGCACCGACCTGACGGGACGCCATCTCGCCGCCCTTGAAGATCATCAGGGTCGGGATCGACATCACGCCATACTTCGATGCGGTCTTCGGGCTCTCGTCGACGTTGAGCTTCACGATCTTGACCTTGTCGCCCATCGCGCCGGAAATCTCATCGAGAGCGGGCGCGATCATGCGGCAGGGGCCGCACCACTCGGCCCAGAAGTCGACGACCACCGGCCCGGTCGCCTTGAGCACTTCGGCTTCGAAATCGGCGTCAGAAACCTTGCCAACGGCCATATGAGTACCTCGTTCGGTTGAGACAAAAGGGCGCGGTTGGGAATCGCGCCCGGGAGCATGGGGCAAACGTATGAACGCCCCCTTGCCGGGTCAAGCTTGCTCACGCCGACATGAACTTATGCCAGGGCAGCGTCCAGCGCGGAGGCGGAAATCTCCATGATTTCAGTCGTTTCGGTCCAGAGCAGGGCGGCCCGCACGGGCAGCTGGGGATAAAGCCTGGCGAGCACCGCGCGGTACAGGGCGAGCTGCCGGACATAGCCCCGCGGCGCCTCGGCTGCCGTCTTGGGCGGGGCATGGTTGGTCTTGAAATCGACGATCAGGACGTCGGTTGGCGTCACCACTAGGCGGTCGATCTGGCCGGAGACCAGCGCCTTCGGCTGGCCCGGCCGCTCCAGCCGCCCGACGATCGAGACCTCGGCGCGGCTGCCCGGCGCGAACACCGCGGCAAAGCGCGGATCGGCGATCAGGCCGAGCACCTGATCGGCAAGCGCGGCCTGCTCCTGTTCGCTCCAGCCGTCGGCATTGCGCGCGAGGTAGCCGAGCGCGGCGGCGCGCCGCCGCTCGAGGGCGACGTCGGGCAGCGACTGCAGCAGCCGGTGCACCAGCGTGCCGCGTTGAAGGGCGCGGGCGCGTAGCAGCACCGATTCGCCGGTCCGGATCGGATGGCTGTCGCCGTCAGCCGGATCGGACGGACGCAGCATGCTCGCCGCTGATGCTTCCGGTGCGGCCGCAGCACGCAGCCAGGACGGCAACGCGATCGGCACCGCGGCCGCTGACGCGGTCGCACCGGTGAGATCGGCGACGTCATCCGGCCGCGAATAGCGCATCACCTTGCCGCCTGGCGTCTCCAGCTCCTCGAGCTTGAGCCCGGAACCGGCGAGGCCCTTGGTGATCAGATCGTACCAGGACGATTTCCGCACCGTGTTCATGTTGCCGGGCATGCAGCCGCCGACGATCAGCCGGTCGGCGGCGCGGGTCATCGCGACATAGAGCAGGCGGCGATACTCGTCCTCGGTGTCGCCGAGCATCGCCTTGCGCGCCTCGGCGACGCCGGGCGGATCCTCGGCCTTCTTGCCGGCCCACACCACGACGCCGGGCGCGTTCGGCGCGGCATTGCCCTGCGGCAGATGGATCAGCCGCAGCCGCTGCGTGTCCGACGGCGAGGTCGTGGTGTCGACCAGGAACACGACCGATGCCTCGAGGCCCTTGGCGCCGTGTACGGTCATGACGCGGACCTCGTCGCGCGAAATCTCCATGTCGCGCTTCACCTCGGTGTCGGCGGCGCGCAGCCAGGCGACGAAGCCCTGCAGCGAGGCCGGCGCCTTGCGCTCATAGCTCAGCGCAAGCTCGAGGAATTCGTCGAGCGCGTCGTTGGCTTCATGGCCGAGCCGGCGCAGGATGCGCGCCCGCCCGCCATCGCCGCCGAGCAGCCAGGCGTAGAACGCGAACGGCGTCTCCTCGGTGAAGCGGCGCTCGCATTGTTCGAGACGGCGCAGCGCGGCCGAAAATCGTTCGTCGGTCGGTGCCTGCGCGGCCAGTGCCTCGCGCAGCGAGCCGCGACGCTGATACGCCAGCTTGAACAAATCGTCGTCGTCGAGGCCGAACAGCGGGCTCTTCAGCGCCACCGCGAGCGCCAGATCGTCCTGCGGCAGCAGCAGCGCATCGGCGAGGTTCATCAGGTCGATGATCGCGATGTGCTCGGTCAGCTTCAGCCGGTCGGCGCCGGCGACCGGGATGCCCGCGTGCTTCAGCGCCTGGATCACCGCGTCGAAGGCGTTGCCGCGCCGCCGCACCAGGATCAGCATGTCGCCATAGCTGAGCGGCCGCCGTCCGCCGGCGCTGCCGGTCATGGTGCCGCTGGCAACGAGGCGCTTGATCTCGGCCTGGATGCGCCTTGCCAGCTTCACCTCGGGGCTGGTCACCGAGACGCCGTCGAACGGCGCGCGCCAGCCCTCGATGTCCTGGCGATCGTCGGCCACGGCGAGATCCCAGAGCTCGATCTGGCTGGGGCCGGCGTCAGTCATCGCGTTGTGGATCGGGTAGCCGTTCTCGACTGCGTGAATGCTGCGGAAGATCTCCTGCTCGCGGAACACATGGTCGACCGAGTGCAGGATCACCGGCCCCGAGCGGAACGAATAGGTGAACGACACCGGATCGAATTTCAGCCCGGCTTCCTCGAACCGCCGCTTCAGCTCGCGCCGGCGCAGGTCGAATTCGCGCGGCGCCGCGCCCTGGAACGAGAAGATCGACTGCTTCTCGTCGCCGACCGCGAACACGGTGCGCACCAGGCCGTCGCGCGCGCCGGCGCCGGAGGTGAATTCCGAGATGATGTGCGCGACGATGTCCCATTGCCGCGGGCTGGTATCCTGCGCCTCGTCGATCAGCACGTGATCGACGCCGCGGTCGAGCTTGTAATGCACCCAGCCCGACGAGACGCGGTCGAGCATCGCCAGCGTCTTGTCGATCAGATCGTCATAGTCGAGCAGGCCGCGTTCCAGCTTCTCGCGCCGGTAGTGCGCGGCGGCCGCGGTCGCGATGTGGATCAGCGCCTCGGTGCGGTCGCGCGCGACCACGGCGCGGCGGCGCTCGATCAACGGACCGAGCCGATCGATCTCCGCCTCGAACCGATGGCCCGCGACCGTATTTTTCTTGATGAAACTGTTGGTGACGACAGACGCGCGCGGGGCGCGTTCATCGGTCAGGAAGACGCCGAGATATTCGTCGGCCTGGGCTGCACCGGTGAAGGTCAGCGCGCTCCGCAGCCGTTCGGCCTGCTTCTGATCCGCCTTGCTGCTGGTATCGAGGAGCGTCGCCATCTCCTTCCAGCTCGCGCGCGGCAGGTTCGGCCCGTCGACGATCTCGCGCTCGACCTCCTCGATGCGATCATCGGCGGAGACGCCGAGCGCGGCCGACATCTGCGCTGCGGCGGCCGCGGCGTTGCCGGCGGCATCGGTCCAGGCCATGAAATGGTCGCGGCTGAGGCAGGCCTCGCGGACCACCTCCTTGAAAGTGACGTCGGCGGCATTTGCCATCGCCGTCCGCAGCGCGCGGCCGATCGGACTGTCGGGAATCCGCGAGGCTTCGAGGAACACCGCGAGATTGGCGCGCTCCATCATCTCGTTCTGGTCGCGGTCGTCGAGCACGGCAAAGCGCGCCGGCACGTTGGCCTCGAACGGAAACTGCTGCAGCAGGCGGGTGCACAGCGCGTGGATGGTCTGCACCTTCAAGCCGCCGGGCGTCTCCAGCGCACAGGCAAACAGCTTGCGCGCCTCGCGCCGCAGCGTGGCGGAAGGATAGGCAATGCCGGCCTCTCGGATCGCTGCGTTGAGCGCATCGTCGTCGAGCGTCACCCAATGGCCGAGCGTCGTGAAGACGCGCTCGGCCATGTTCGCGGCAGCCGCCTTGGTGAAGGTGATGCAGAGGATCTTTTCCGGCGGCACGCCCGACAGCAGCAGGCGGATGACGCGCTGCACCAGCACATGGGTCTTGCCTGAGCCGGCATTGGCCGACACGAAGGTCGACGCTTTCGGATCGGACGCACGCGCCTGCGCGTCGCGCACGGCGGGCGGAATCGGACGGGGCGCCTTCACCATTCCTCGATCCCCAGGCCGCCGGCGGCGGACCATTCCTTGATACGCGCGAGGTCGTCATAGGCGCCGTAGCGGTTGGCCCACATCGAGAGGTTCAGCGAGGTGTAGGCCTGCTGCTCGTCGTCGAAGGCGCGGATCAGGGCCTCCAGCTTGCGCCGCGCGCTGTCGGCGGCCTCATCGGGCGGCTGCGGCGTGTCGTTGGTCTTGATCTTCAGCTCCAGCGAACGCTGCTCGCCCGGCGGATTGTTGCCGCTCAGCCTGACATAGACGAGGTCGCCGACCGAGGAGTCGGCCGGGATGTCGGCGAAGCCGCCCTCGCGCAGGATCGCGGCTTCCAGGGTGAGCTGCGGCGACAGGCCCATCCGCACCTGCTTGCCGGTCGGCGGCTGGCCGGTCTTGTAGTCGAGGATCGCAAAGCTGCCGTCATCGCGCCGCTCGATGCGATCGGCGCGCGCCGAGAGCGTGAAGGTCCTGGCATCGTCGAGCGGGATGCCGATCTCGCCGCGGATCTCGGCCTTGATGGAAGCGATACTGCCGCGCCGGGCCTGCTCCCATTCGGCAAACCATCCTGCGATGCGCTGGAAGCGCGGCCACCACAGCGCCCGCGCCTCGGGCCGCTCCATCAGCGGCGCAAAGTATTTGGCCCCGATCTCGCGCAGCGTGCGCAGGGTGTCAGCGGGCAGCGCGTCGGCATAGACCTGCGTGAACTCGCCGAGCGCCTCGTGAATCGCCGAGCCGCGATCGGCCGCCGACAACGGCATGTCGACGGGGTCGAGCGGATCGAGATCGAGGATATAGCGCGCGTAGATCGTGTAGGGATCGCGCAGCCAGTCCTCGATCGCGGTGACAGACATTTTCAGCGGACGTGCCTCGCGCGGCGGCCGCGGCTCCGGCTGCGGGATCGGCTCGACCTTGTCGGGCCGGTCGAGCTCGGCGGCATATTGCACGTAAGTTTCGCCGGCCGATGTCGCGGCCTTCCAGCGCGCCTCGCCCGCCACCGCTTCGAGCCGATGCAGGAAGCGCGAGGCGACCGCCGGCGCGCCGCCGACTTTTGCGGCGTGGGTGAGGATCACCTCGTCATGGCCGAGTAGCTGCGCAAAGTCGTGCGCGGAAAGCCCGATGCGGCGCTCGGGAAGGTCGAGCCCGAGCTCGTGCCGCATCGGCCGGCTCAACCACGGATCGATCCGCGGCGCCGGCGGCCAGACGCCCTCGACCAGGCCGCCGAGGATGACGCGATCGGATTCGGTGAGACGGGCTTCGAGCTGGCCGAAGATGTTGAGCTGCGCGCGCGCCGATTCCGGCCGCCGCACCATGCGGTCGGCGAACGCGGTCTGGAACACCTCGGGATAATCGGCGAGCGGCGTCATCAGCCCACTCGGCTGCTGTTTGGCGAGCAGCTCGTCGAACGCGGACGCCAGCGACGCACCGGCGCGCTCCTCGAACACGACCGCAACGCCGTTCTGGTCGCCGGACAGCGCGATCAGGGCCTCGCGGTGGCGCGCGGCGAGCTCGGCGAAATCATGGGGTTTTGACGACGCCATGCCTTCGAGCGGCGCCATCGCCGCCTGCAATCTGGCGATCAGGCCCTCGGCCTGGTTGAGCTCGTTGTCGCGCAGCCGGGCGCGCGGCTCCATGGCGTGCAGCGACGAGGTCTCGCCGCCGTGCAGCTTGACCAGCTCGGCGCGGAAGCGCGCGAAGTCGCGGGCGAGGCCGCCGGTCCCGGCTTGCGGCCGCGTGCCGCGCAGCAGCGCGATCTCCAGCACCTCGATCGCGCGCCGCAGCGCGCCATGCGAACCGCCGAGCCGGAACAGCGGATGCTTGAGCAGCGCGAGCAATGTCGGCGGCTCCAGCCCGTTGGCCGCGGCCTCCGCGGTCAGGCGGGCGAACACGCCGGCCGGCGTTTCCATCAGTGCATCGCCGCCGGAATCGTCGAACTCGAGCTTCCAGCGCGTCAGCGACGCCATCACGCGGCGCGCCAGCGCGCGATCCGGCGTCACCAGCGCGGCCGATTTGCCGAGATGCCGCGCCTCGCGCATCGCCACCGCGATCGCCAGCGCCTCCATTTCCGGATTGGGCGCCTCGACCACGGTGAGGTTGGTCATCCCGGCGGAAATCCGCGCCACGATCTCCGGCCGTTCCAGCCGGTCATGCCACTGCGCGGTTGCGGTCGAGGGACGCATCGTCTCCGACACCAGCACCTCGCGGCCGAGCGGCGCCGGCTCGGCAAGGCTCTCGACATCGCGGCGCTTGATGCCGAAGCGGTCGAGCAAAGCGTGCATCGCGAATTGCGGATGGTTCGACGAGGGCGGCGTTACGAACCTGCCGTCGTCGCCGCGTTCGCCGCCGATCGTGTCCCAGGAGTCCTCGTCGAGATCGGTGTCGAGCCCGGGCAGCACCACGGCACCGTTCGGCAGCTTCGCCACCGCGTGCAGGAATTTCGCCGTCGCCGGCATCGAGCCGGTCGAACCGGCGGCGATCACCGGGCCCCCGCGGTGTGCGGTCAGCCGCGCCGCCTCCGCCTCGATCAGCAGATCGCGGCGCGCGGCGGGTTCGATCCGGCCGATCTCCTTGAGGTAGTTCGGCCAGGCGTCGCGCGCGATGCGCAGGAAGTCGAGCGAGTGCTGCCAATATTTGTCGAGCTGGTCCGGCACCAGGCGGTCGAGCGCGCGCCAGTCGACGCCGCGCGTCACCATGTCGTCCATCAGCCGCGCCAGATCGCCGGCGAGTTGCAGCGTCGAAGCCGGGCCGCCGACCACCAGCGGCGCCGACACCGGCGTCTTCGCCCAGGCCGCGACCAGATGCGCCAGGGTCAGCCGGCGCTCGAGCTCGCCGAGCCTTGGCGGAATCTCCAACGGGGCGGCGCCGCCGACGTCTTCGCTTTGGTCGGCGAAGGCAAGTTCGTCCTCATCGATGTCGCCAAGCGCGACGATGCGCGGCAGCACGGCGGCGTCGGACTCGAGCACATCGAGGAAGATTTCCCGCGCCAGCCGTCCGGCACGGCGGGTCGGCAGATACAGCGTGGCATTGGCGAGCCTTGCCGGATCGCTCTGCGCCTCGAATCCCGCGACCAGCCGGCCATCGACCAGCGCCGAGATGACGGTGCGCAGGAACGGCGCAGAAACGGGAACACTGAAGACGCGCATGGGCTGCCTGATTCGAATCCGGCGCCAATATAGGGAGCGGCGGCCATCGTTAGCCACCCCTGTCGAAGAACCGTCACCGCTCAATATCGCAATCGGCCGGCGCAGCGATCGACGGCATCCAGGAACCAGCGCAACGCCGGATCCCGGGCAGCGCGGCTCGTATGGATCAGGTCGATCGCGAAGGCGGGGATGTCGATCGGCGGCGCGACGACGGCAATGTTGGCCAGATGCGTGAAGCGCCGGCTGACGCGCTCGGACATCGTGGCGATGAGATCGGTGCCGGCCACGGCGAACGGAACGGCCACCACATGCGCGAGCGTCACCGCCACCCGTCGCTTCAGCCCATGGCGGGCCAGCAGCGCGTCGACCACGCTCGGCAGGCCGTCGCCGCCGGCCGCCGAGAACAGCGCGTGCGGCAGGCTCGCGTAATCTTCCAGACTGAGGCGCTCCGATCGGTTCGTGCGCGTGGTATCGCGGACGCAGACGAAGTGTTCCTCGAACAGCCGGTGCCGGACACAGCGCGGCGAGTCGGGCAGGTGCCCGCCGATCAGCGCATCGAGCTCGCCGCGCTCCAGCTTCACCAGCGCCACCGTCGCATCGGTGAGCGGGCGCACGGCAAGGTCAATGCCGGGCGCTTCGATGCGCAGCAGCCGGGTCAGTTCCGGTACCACAACGAGATCGCCATAGTCGGTCGCGGGGATGGTGATGCGCCGTCGCGCGATCGCCGGATCGAAGCCCTGAGCGGGCGCCAACGCGCCCCGAATCTGCCGCAGCGCTTCGCCGATCGGCCCGGCCAGCGCCAGCGCCTTTTCGGTCGGCTGCATGCCCGCGCCGGCGCGCAGGAACAGCTCGTCCGCAAACAGCGCACGCAGCCTCCGCAACGCGCTGCTCATGGACGGCTGGGCGAGCCCGATGCGCTCGGCCGCCCGGGTGACGTGGCGCTCCTCCATCAGCGCCTCGAAGGCGACCAGCAGGTTGAGATCGATGGCGGCTAAATTCATCGTGACAATAGTGCATATAACAATAATCGATTTCAACAATGATTTGCCCGGGCCTATGCTCGTTGGCCGGGCATGACGACGGGACTCAGGAATTTGGCGAGATTTGAACGGCTGGTGCCGCGCGGGCCGACACTGCTGATCATCGGCGTGCTGGCGGGATTGGCTTTCCCTGCCTTGGCGGATGGCATGCGCCCGCTGATGGCGGCGGCGATCTTCGTTCTGGTGCTCGGCACCTTCCTCCAGGTCGACGGCACGGCGTTCCGGCGCGCGTTGCGGCGGCCGCTGGTCTGGCTGCTGTTGCCGGCGCTCGCCATGCTGGCGAGCCCGCTTGCAGTCGGCCTTGCCGCGCGCGGCGCCGGCTTTCGACCGGAGCTGATCGTCGCATTGGTGCTGTCGGCGTGTGCGCCGCCGTCGAGCGGCACGGCGGCCGTCGCGCGCATGCTCGGCTTCGATGCGACCATTCCGCTTGCCGTGACGCTGCTGTCGATGGCGCTGGCGCCGGTCACCGTGCCGCTGATCGCCGCGGGATTTGCCGGTCTGGCGCTCGATCCGCTGGCGCTTGCGATGCGGCTTGCGCTGCTGGTCGGCGGCGCCGGCGCGTTGGCGTTGCTGCTGCGCCGTCAGGCCGCCGCACGATTGGTGCAGCATGCGCGCATCATCGACGCGCTCGTGCTCGCCTCGCTGCTGCTGTTCGCGATCGCCACCATGGCGGGGGTGCGCACCCAGATCGAAGCGCAACCGGCCGCCGCGTTCACCTGCGTCGGCCTTGCCTTCGGCTGCAATCTCGCCCTGCAATTGTGTGGCGCGCTGCTCACGCCGGGCAATCTGGCTGCGCGGCTGACCAGCGGCCTCATTCTCGGCAACCGCAATGTCGGACTGGTCTGGTCGGCGATGGGCGCTGCGGTGTCGCCGATGACGGCGTTGTTCTTCGCCGCCACGCAGTTTCCGATCTATATGACGCCGCGGCTGATCGAGATGCTTGTTCGCCGCGAGTGCAAGGAGAATGCCTCACCATGAGCGCGACGATCCTGACCGAAGACCTCGCCGTCCGTTTCGCGCGCATCGCGCTCGGCCATGTCACGCGCGAATATCCGAACAAGCCGGATCACGTGCTGGCGGCACCGCAGGACGCGCGCACGCCGCGCGAGCTGCATCCGGTGTTCTTCGGCAGCTACGACTGGCATTCCTGCGTCCACAGCTACTGGATGCTTGCCCGGCTGCTGCGCCGCTATCCCTCATCCGAGGCGGCGGACGATATCCGCGCGCTGTTCGACGCGCAGTTCGTTGCGGAGAAGATCGCGGCCGAATGCAGCTATCTCGCCGCCCCGACCGCGCGCGGCTTCAAGCGGCCTTACGGCTGGGGCTGGCTGTTGAAGCTCGCCGCAGAGCTCTCGCTCGTCGAGACCACCAACTGGCGCGACCGGATCGCTCCGCTCGCCGGGATCTTCGCGCAGCGCTACCGCGATTTCCTGCCGCTCGCCACCTATCCGGTGCGGGTCGGCACCCATTTCAACACCGCGTTCGGACTGCGCATGGCAGCCGACTACGCCGCGGTGACACAGGACGATGCGTTCGGCGCGCTGTTGCGCGACACAGCGCTGCGCTGGTACGGCGCCGATCAGGACTGCCCCGCCTGGGGTGAGCCGAGCGGTGATGACTTCCAGTCGTCCGCGCTGATCGAAGCGGAGTGCATGCGCCGGCTGCTGGCACCGGGTGACTTCCTGCCCTGGTTCGACCGCTTCCTGCCGCGGCTCGAGCTGCGCGAACCCGCAACCCTGTTCCGGCCCGCCACGGTCACCGATCGCACGGACGGCAAGCTGGCGCATCTCGACGGGCTCAATCTCAGCCGCGCATGGTGCTGGCGGGCGCTGGCCGATGCGTTGCCGGCGGCCGATGCCCGTCGTCCGATCCTGCAGGAGGCTGCGCGACGTCATCTCGACGCCGGCCTGCCGCATATCGCCAGCGACTATATGGGCGAACACTGGCTTGCGAGCTTTGCGGTGCTCGCGATCGATGTTGATGGCTGACGACGGCGCCGTCTACGCGACGCTTTCCAGGTAGGCTTCTTCCGCAGCCTGGATCGCGTCTGGAGTCCCGACATGCATCCAGACGCCGTCGAGGCGCAGGCCGAACAGCCGCTCCTGCTCGTTGGCGCGGTCGAACATCTTGGTCAGCGAGAATTCGCCGGCCGGCGCGTCGGCGAACAGCGCAGGCGACATGATCGCGGCGCCGGCATAGACGAACGGCACCACCTGGTGCTCGCGCCGCTTGCGCAACGCGCCATCCGGCAACATCGAATAGTCGCCGCGCCCGCCATAGCCGATGCTCGTAGCGGTCGGCGCCATCAGCAGCAGGATATCCATCCGCGCGGGATCGAAGGTTTCCGCGAGCCGCGCCAGATTGGAACGCACGCCGTCGATCCACATCGTGTCCGCGTTCAGATGATAGAACGGCGCATCGCCGAGCAGCGGCAACGCCTTCACCACCGCGCCACCGGTGCCGAGCACCTGGTCGCGCTCGTCGGAGATGATCACGTGCGGACGGCTGCGGGGCTTGACGTGCTCGATGATCTGGTCGGGCAGATAGTGCACGTTCACGACCGCTTCGCTGACGCCGGCGCCGGCGAGCTTGTCGAGCACATGGTCGAGCAACGGCTGGCCGGCGACGCTGACCAGCGGCTTCGGCATCGTGTTGGTCAGGGGGCGCATGCGCACGCCGAGGCCCGCAGCGAGCACCATGGCCTTATGGGGAGTGACGGGCATCTTCCGGATATTCTCGGTCATCATCTCTCATGCGCCGATCATATCACGGCGATTCGGCAAGCACATCAATCAGACGCCATAGTCACGAGACATGACGGCCGTAAGACGGCAATGACGACCCTGGCCTAGACGTCGGCAGCTTGCGTGCCGCGTCTGGCGGTTTTCTTCTTCTTGTCGCCTTGTTTGAGAAAGTTGACGCCGATCTGGTCGCCATTGACCCACGCCAGCTCGCAGCGGCGATAGGCCAATCCTGTGGACGACAGCAGCAGAAAGAACTCCTTCAGGTTCAGGCCCTCGACCGAGCCGTCGACGGAGAGCTTGGCGCCCGTCTCCGACACGTCTTCCATGGTGCAGTCGCGCCGCCAGGTGCCGTCGATGCCCATCATGTGCGCTGCTATGCCGCGCTCAAACGTGACACGATCGCCCTTGCGTCGTTCCGTCCCCATCGTGTGGTCCCGCTCCAGATCCGGCCGCGCCATGGATCAGGTGCGGCTCGGCAACCTTAGGGGAGGCGAGGCTAATAACCCGTAAACTACGGTACTGGAGGAGGGACGTTGGCTGTGTACCAGATGCGGAAGGAGGTCAGCGCCGGATGCGCCAGCGACCGCTCGAGATAGGTCCAGATCCGCGGCTGGTGCTTGAGATATTGCGGCTTGCCGTCGCGGCGGTTGAGTCGCGCAAAGGTGCCTAGCAGGCGGGTGTTGCGCTGCGCCGACATGATCGCATAGAGCTCGGCGAACCCGGCCGGATCGAAGCTTTCATCGGTCGCGCGCCGCGCCTTGATGTAGCGGGTCAAGAGCGACAGCTCGAGCTGCTCGGGCACATCGATCCGCGCATCCTGCAGCAGCGACACCACGTCATAGGCAGCGGGGCCCAGCAGCGCGTCCTGGAAATCGATGACGCCGACGCGCAGGATGCCGGTGCGCTCGGCAAGCCAGATGATGTTCGGCGAATGGAAGTCGCGGATCACCCAGGTCCGCGGCGCCGCTGCGGGCTTCTCGAGCAGGCCGCGCCACATCCCGAGAAATTCGGTGCGAAGCTCCTCGCTCGGCGGCACGTCGCGGTCGGGCAAGTACCATTCCAGCATCAGCCCGATCTCGATCAGCCAGGCGTCGATGTCGAACACCGGGATGTCGTAGCTCTCGTCCGATGTCAGCGGCAGTTGCTCCGGCAGCACCTCGCGGTGCAGTGCCGCCAGCATGTCGATGGCGGCCTCGTAACGCTCGGCGATCGGCTGCGGTGGATCGCCCTCGATGATGCCTTCGGCGCCGAAATCCTCGGTGATGAGGAAGCCGGACTTGAGGTCGATGTGGCGGATCGCGGGCGCGGAGAAACCATGCTTGCGCAGGCCGTTTCCGATCGCGACGAACGGCCTGACGTCTTCGGCGAGATGCACCGCCGCGCTGTAGGACTGCCCGCTGTAGATCGCCGGGCCGTCGGGACGGCGCGGCGAGTTCATCAGGATGACGGTGCCGTCGTCGTTGCGCAGCCGCGCATAGGAGCGTGTCGAGGCATCGCCCGGCATGCGTTCGCGCCGGGCATTGAGAAAGCCCGCGCGATCGAGGAACTGGCGCAGCTCGTTGAGCCGCGCGACCTTCGCCGCGCCCTTGCCGTGGCCGGTGATCTCGGCCGCGCGTGCCGCCGATCCGAGCGCCGGACGATGGCTGAACGCGATATCGATGCGGTCGGCGGGCATCGCATCGGGCGCGCGTTCCGGCCATTCGATCAGCGCCACGACGTCGTCGGGCAGCGGCGACAGCCCGATCTCCTCGAGCTCGCCGGCGTCGTTGATGCGGTAGAGGTCGGCATGAACCAGCGGAAACGACGGCAGCTCGTAGCTCTGCGCCAGCGTGAAGGTCGGGCTCGGCACCTCCAGCGCGTCGTCGGCGGCGAGATAGCGGATCAGCGCGCGCGCGGCCGTGGTCTTGCCGGCGCCGAGGTCGCCGGACAGCGTGATGACGTCGCCGGCGCCGATCAGCAGCGCGAGGTCGGCCATCAGCTCCGCTGTCGCGGTCTCGTTCGCGAGCGCCACCGAGAATGTCGAGGTCGCCGTCATTCAGCAGCGTTGCGATGTGCGGTCTGGTCGATCGGGAAGTCGCAGGTCACGGTCGTGCCGCGGCCTACGGTCGAATCGACCCGCACCCGTCCGCCATGGAGTTCGACGAAGGAGCGGACCAGCGACAGGCCAAGCCCCGCGCCGCGGTGCCGCGAGCCGTGCGAATGGCTCTCGAACCAGTTGAACACCTTGTCGCGCATCTCCGCCGGAATGCCGGGACCGGCGTCGGTCACCGCAAACACCACGCTGTGCTCGGTGCGGTGCGCGCTGATCGTGACGGTGGCGTCGTGCGGCGAGAAGCCGACCGCGTTGGCGAGCAGATTGTACAGCACCTGCACCACGCGCCGCTCGTCGCCGACGAAGGCGCCGATGTCGGGCTCGATATCGACCTTCAGCGTGATGCGGTCGGTCGCGAGGCGATCCTGGATGCCTTCGGCGGCGGCCTCGATCGCCTGGCCGATATTGACCGGACCGAGCTCGAGCTTCATCGCGCCGGCGTCGATGGTGGCGAGATCGAGAATGTTGTTGGTCAGCGCCAGCAGCGCGTTGGTCGATTTGGTGACGTAGTCGAGATATTCGGCCTGCTTCGGCGTCAGCGGTCCGGTCGAGGGATCGCTGAGGAAATGCGCGAAGCCGATGATGGTGGTGAGCGGCGCGCGCAGTTCGTAGGAGACGTGGTGGACGAAATCCACCTTCATCTGGTCGGCGGCTTCCAGCGCCTCGTTGCGCTCGCGCAGCGCCCGCTCGACATTTTCGGTGTCGGTGATGTCCTGGAAGGCGAGCAGGGTCTTGCCGTCGGGCAGCGGGATGGTCATGCAATTCAGCACGCTGCCGTCCTTGCGCTCGAGCTTGAGCGCGACCTGGGCGCGGTTCTCGATCGCGGTGATCGATTCGCGCAGCGTGCGCCAGGTCAGGGCGTCGTCGAACAGCGGCCGGCACAGCGCTTCCACCGCCTCGATATGCGGCTCGCCCTGCAGCGCGTCGGCCGGCAGCTTCCACATCTTGGCAAAGGGCGGGTTGAACAGTTCCGCGCGTCCGTTGCTGCCGAACACCGCGACCGCTTCGCCGAGATTGTCGAGGGTCTCGCGCTGCACCCGCGTCAGGCGGTCGTAGCGGCGCGCGAGGTCGAGGCTCTCGGTGACGTTGTCGAACAGATAGGTGACGCCGCCCTCGAGGTTCGGCGTGGTGACCACGCTGATGGCGCGGCCGTCGGGCAGGAACCAGGTGTAGGTCTCGGATTCGACCGCGCGATAGGCTTCGTGCAGCTTGGCCTTCCAGGCGCGGAAATCCGGCTGCTCGGGCAGCTTGCGGTTGGCGCGCAGCCGGTCCAGCACGCTGGAATCGTCGGGGTTGCCGTCGAGGAAGGCCTGGTCGAGGCCCCACAGCCGCCGATAGGACTCGTTGTAGAAGGTGAGCCGCCGGTCGGTATCGAATACCGCGACGCCCGAGGACAGCTGGTCGAGGGTGCGCCGGTGCGCTTCGACCATCCGCGCGATCGCCGCGCGCAACGCCGCGGCTTCGCTGGCGTCGATCGCGATGCCGGCGCTGCCGCCGGAGAGCTTGAGCGCCTGCACGTCGTAGATGCGCCGCTCGCCGCTGACCACGATCGGCAGCCGCGCGGCGTAGCTGGCGTTGTCGTTCAGCGCGCGGGTCAGCTCGCCGCGCTGGTCGCTTTCGAGCAGTTCGAGATTGCGCTGCAGCGCATCCGACACGCTCTTGCCCTCGGTGGCGCGGACATAGGCCGCGTTGGCGTAGCGCAGATTGCCCTCGAGGCTCTTGGCCCAGATCGGCCATGGCGCGGCGGCGGCGAAATCGCGCAGCAGCTCGGTTTCCTCCTGCAGCGTCTTGTAGCGCAGGTTGGACTCGGCGAGCTCGCGGCGCAGGCCGCCGAGCTCGCGGATCCGCACGATGGCCTGGCCGCCGATCGCGCGGCCCATCGCCTCGATGGCGCGGCCGGCCGAGGTCGAGAGGTTGAGCAGGAACGCCTCGCCCTTCTCGCGCAGCGCGTCGACGGCGTGGTCCATCTGCAGCGCCGGCTCGGGCGGCAGCCAGGTTCCGAAGGCGAGGACCCGTTGCGGCGAGCCTTCCTGCGACATCACCAGCGAGATGTCGCCCGAGATCTGCGGCCGGTTGTCGCCGGCGGCCCAGGAGATCAGGACCTGCGGCTCGACGAACAGCAGCGCGCGCAGCCGGTCCGATTGCGCCTGCAGGTCCGTGATCTCGGACTGCAGCTGCTCCTCGGCCCTCGTCGCGCGCACGCGGGTGCGCATCAAGAGGATCGCGGCGACGGCCGAGAAGCCGACCAGCGCTAGCGACGTCGCGAGGACCGCGACCTCCTGGTGATTGAAGCCGAAATGATCCGACATCGCCTGGGCGACCGGGCTCTCGGCGGCAAACGCGGTGCGCGCCGGCAGCAATGCGGTGATGGCGAGCCCAATCATGCCGTCGCGCGCCAGTGAGGTGCATGACAGCAGGGTTCGACGCATTGCCGCGACTACGCCCGACATATGTTGCCCCAGAACGCACAAACCCCAGGCATGATCCGGAAAAGAGGAGACCGGTGTTCCCTCACGGCAAACGTACAACGTTTGTCCGCCGATCATGCCCAAGCAGGACCAGTCAGCCCGACGAAGACCCCCCGTCGCGCTCGAATCAAAACAGAATAGTCCCAACGGGACTCGGCGAGTAAGAGTCCAGACCGTGAACGCAGAATCCCCTGTGAAAAAATGCCGCCGGGTGGGGCGGATTTTACGCGAATTGACTCCGTATTGGTGCGGAGAGCGCGCACGAAGCGTGATCTTCCCGAGCTCGTCCGCACACTTCTCCGATGCGAAGGCGCTTGGCTCCCTCTCCCCGTTCTTACGGGGAGAGGGTTGGGGTGAGGGGCCGTCTCCGCATATCCGGTGATAGCTGCGTTCGCGGAGACTCCCCCTCACCCGGAACGCATCTGACGATGCGTTCCGACCTCTCCCCGCACGCGGACCGCACGCGGGGCGAGGTGAAGTGGCGCCGCCGCTCGAGTGAAGTCGTCGCGCACTAGCGTCCGGTCGAGCCGAAGCCGCCGCTGCCGCGCCCGGTCGCCGACAGCACGTCGACCGGAACCAGCTCGGCCCTGGTGACCGGTGCGATCACCATCTGCGCGATGCGCTCACCGCGCCGGATCGAGAACACCTCGTGGCCGTGATTGATCAGCAGCACGTTGATCTCGCCGCGATAGTCGGCGTCGATCGTTCCGGGCGAGTTCAGCACCGTGACGCCGTATTTGGCGGCAAGGCCGGAGCGCGGCCGCACCTGCGCCTCATAGCCCGGCGGCAGCGCGATCGTCAGTCCGGTCGGAACCATCTCGTAGCGGCCCGGCAGCAGCAGCAACGGCGCCGACTGCGGCACCGCCGCAAGCAGGTCGAGGCCGGCCGCGTCGGCGGTCTGATAGATCGGCAGCAGGAGATCCGCGCCGTGCGGCAATTGGTGGACTTCGACCTTGATGGTGGCGCTCACGATGCGGTTCCTACGGCTCTGGCGATGCGCGACACCAGCGCGGTCGCGACTTCCTCCTTGGTCATGACAGGCCAGGAGTCGACGGTGACGTCCTTGCCCTCGCGCGAGAGCAGGTGAACGGTGTTGCGGTCGCCGCCCATCACCCCGGTCGCCGGCGAGACGTCGTTGGCGACGATCCAGTCGCAGCCCTTGCGCGCGAACTTCGCCTTGGCGTTCTCGATCAGATGCTCGGTCTCGGCGGCAAAGCCGATCACCAGCGGCGGCCGCTTCTCCTTCAGCTTGGAAATTGTCGCGAGGATGTCGGGGTTCTCGACCAGCTGCAGCGGCGGCATGCCGGCCGCGGTCTTCTTCAGCTTCTGGCTGCCCTCGGTGGCGACCCGCCAGTCGGCGACGGCGGCGGCGAAGATCGCGACGTCGACCGGCAGCGCGGCCTCGACCCGGTGCAGCATGTCGCGCGCGGACTCGACGCGCATGACCGAGATGCCCTGGGGGTCGCCAAGCTCGACCGGGCCGGTCACCAGCACCACCTCGGCGCCGGCGGCGCGTGCGGCGGCGGCAATGGCAAAGCCCTGCTTGCCGGACGAGCGGTTGGCGATGTAGCGGACCGGATCGATCGCCTCGTGGGTCGGTCCCGCGGTGATCAGCACCCGCTTGCCGGCCAGCGGACGTGGCTGCGGCGGCCGCAGCATGCGGTCGGCGGCGGCTGCGATCTCGGTCGGCTCGGCCATCCGGCCGACGCCGGCTTCGCCGGCTTCCGCCATCTCCCCGGCATTGGGGCCGACGGTATGGACGCCGTCGCGGCGCAGCTGCAGCACGTTGCGGCGGGTAGCCGGATTGTTCCACATCAGCGGGTTCATCGCCGGCGCCAGCAGGATCGGCCGGTTGGCCGCCAGCAAGGTGGCCGTGGCGAGATCGTCGGCATGGCCCTGCGCCATCTTGGCCATCAGGTCGGCGGTCGCCGGCGCCACCACGATCAGGTCGCAGTCCCGCGCCAGGCGGATATGGCCGGCGTCGAATTCGCTCTCGGCGTCGAACAGGTCGGTGTAGACGCGCTCATGCGACAGCGCGCTGGCGGCGAGCGGGGTGACGAACTGCTGGGCCGCCTTGGTCAGTACGCAGCGGACCTGGATGTGCCGTTCCTTGAGCCGCCGGATCAGGTCCAGCGCCTTGTAGGCCGCAATCCCCCCGCCGATGATCAGGGTGACGCGCGGCTCGCCAGCCACGCTGGCGGCCCTTGGAGCAGGGGCTGCCACTGTCGCGGAACCCGCCCCAGGCGCCTCGGCAGGCTCCGTACCGCCGTCTGCGAGGTCCCGGAGGATCACCCGCACCTCCTCCTCGACCGAGCGGTCGTTTTTGGCGGAGCGCAGCCGCAGATAGGCCTTCAGCGTGTCGTCGAGTTTGCGGATGGTCAGGCTGGCCATGGCGTGCTGCCCTCAAAGCATGATCCGGAAAAGTGTGAAGCGGTTTTCCCTCGCGACAAACGCAAGGCGTTTGCGCGGAGATCATGCTCAAACAAGTGTGATAGCGATGCTATCACATGGTGCATGCATTGCAATCAGTGCGCCCGGATGGCGAAAAAGATCGCGATGGAGGCGATCGCAATGACCCAGAGGCCGACGGTCTGCACCCGCGCCTTGCGGGCCTCGGCGCGGGCCATTTCGTCGATCGAATCCGACGACAGCATGTGGCCCTCCAGCGTCATGGTCTCCAGCTGCTCGAGCACCGTCACGGCGCGGTTGGCAATCGACGGCAGGTTGGCGAGGATGCGGCCGAGTTCGCCCGCACCCGATAGCGCGCCCTGGATGCGGCCGGCCGGGCCGAGATTCTGCGTGATCCATTCGCGCACCACGGGGTCGGCGATCTTCCAGATGTCGAGCTTCGGGTCGAAGCCGCGCGCCACGCCCTCGACCACCACCATGGTCTTCTGCAGCAGGATCAGCTCGGGGCGCGTCTGCATGTCGAACAGGCCGGTGACCTCGAGCAGAAGCGTGAGCAGCTTCGCCATCGAGATTTCCTCGGCGGTGCGGTTGTGGATCGGCTCGCCGATCGCGCGGATCGCCTGCGCGAAATTCTCCACCGAATGGTGGCCCGGCACGTAGCCGGCCTCGAAATGCACCTCGGCGACGCGGCGATAGTCGCGGGTGATGAAGCCGAGCAGGATCTCGGCCAGGAAGCGCCGCTCCTTCAGCCCGAGCCGTCCCATGATGCCGAAATCCACGGCAACGAGCCGGCCGGCCTCGTCGAGGAACAGATTGCCGGGATGCATGTCGGCATGGAAGAAGCCGTCGCGCAGCGCGTGGCGCAGGAAGCTCTGGATCACCTTGCGGCCGAGATCGGGCAAATCGACCTTGGCCTGCGCTAGCCGGACGTGATCGTTCAGCGCGATGCCGTCGATCCACTCCATCGTCAGCACGCTGTGCGCGGTGCGATCCCAATCCACCGCGGGGACGCGGAAGTCCGGATCGTCGCGGGTGTTCTCGGCCATCTCGGACAGCGCGGCCGCCTCGAGCCGCAGATCCATCTCCATCGCGACCGAGCGCGACATCGTGTTGATGACCTCGATCAGGCGCAAGCGCCGCGCCTCGGCGGAATGCGCCTCGGCCTTGTGCGCGACAAAGAAGAAGTCGCTGAGGTCGCGGCGGAAACGCGCGGCGACGTTGGGCCGGAGCACCTTGACCGCAACCTGATGCCGCACGCCGTCGCGCTCGATTTCGCCGCGATGCACCTGCGCGATCGAGGCCGCGGCAACCGCAGGGCCCAGATGCACAAAGGCCTGCGGCAGCGGCCGTTCCAGCGATTGCGTGATGACGGTTTCGGCCGCTTCCTGCGCGAACGGCGGCAGCCGGTCCTGCAGGGCTTCGAGATCGCGCGCCATCGACACGCCGACCACGTCGGGGCGGGTGGCGAGGAATTGCCCGAGCTTGAGATAGGCGGGTCCGAGCCGCGTCAGTGCGCGCGACAACCGTGGACCGGACTTGGCCGAGCGGCGCTCGATCAGCCGCGCCAGCTTCAGCGCGAGCTGCCCGGGCGGCGGCACCAGCGCGGGATCGACGACGCCGAACACGCCCTCGCGCGCAAACACGAAACCGGCGCGGGCGAGGCGCGTGATGTGGGTCAGTGCAGAGATCACAAACGCCAGCCCGAATGCAGCGCCACGATGCCGCCGGAGAGGCTCTGCCACTTCACACGGGCAAAGCCGGCGGCGCCGATCATCTCGGCGAACGCGTTCGGCCGCGGGAATTTGCGGATCGACTCGACGAGATATTGATAGGACTCGGCGTCACCGGTGACGGCGCGGCCGAGCGGCGGGATCACCTTGAAGGAAAACAGATCGTAGATCTTGTCGAGGCCGGGCACGTCGACGGTGGAGAATTCCAGGCACAGGAAGCGGCTGCCGGGCTTGAGCACGCGATAGGCCTCGCGCAGCGCAAGGTCGATCTGCGGCACGTTGCGGATGCCGAATGCGATGGTGTAGGCGTCGAACGCGCGGTCGGCAAAACCCAGCGTTTCGGCGTTGCCCTCGACGAACGACACGCGGTCATCGAGGTGCTGCTTGGCGGCACGCTCGCGGCCGACGGCGAGCATATCGGCATTGATGTCGCAGACCGTGGCATGAAAGCCCGCGCCCGCGGTCTTGGCGGCCCGGAACGCGATGTCGCCGGTGCCGCCGGCGACGTCGAGCAGCGCGAACGGCCGGTCGCCCTTCGGCGGATCGAGCGTCGTGATCATGACGTCCTTCCAGGCCCGGTGCAGGCCCGCCGACATCAGATCGTTCATCAGGTCGTAGCGGGACGCCACGCTGTGAAACACGTCGTTCACCAGCGTCTGCTTCTCGCCCAGGGGCACGTCCCTGAAGCCGAAATGGGTGGTTTGATCCGGCCGATCCATCACTCAGAACTCTTACCCTTTTTGGTCGCGCTTTCTTTACGCGAACCGGTAGCCGCTTCGCTCGAAAAACGCTCCAGCCAAACCATAGCGCGGCGGCCGCAATGGCGCTATCACGTCACTTCCAAAAGGTGAATGCCTGCCATGCCGGAATTACCCGAAGTCGAGACCGTCCGCCGCGGCCTGCAACCGGCCATGGAGGGGTCCAGGATCCTCAAGGCCGAGGCCCGCCGCAAGGATTTGCGGTTTCCGTTTCAAAAAGACTTTATCGCCCGGCTCGAGGGCCGGACCATCACCGGGCTCGGCCGCCGTGCCAAATATCTGATGGCGGACCTGAGCTCCGGCGACGTGCTGCTGATGCATCTGGGCATGTCGGGCTCGTTCCGCGTGCTGAAGGGCGAAGGCGCGGCGACGCCGGGGCGATTCCACCATCCGCGCAGCGAGGATCGCGCGCATGATCACGTCGTGTTCCACATGTCGTCGGGCGCGGCCGTCGTCTTCAACGATCCGCGGCGCTTCGGCTACATGAAGGTCATCGCGCGTAACGCGATCGAGGATGAACCGCTGCTGAAAGGGCTCGGTCCCGAGCCGCTCGGCAACGAGTTCGACGCGGCGATGCTGGCGCGCTCCTGCCACAACAAGAAGACCAGCCTGAAGGCCGCCCTGCTCGATCAGCGCGTGGTGGCGGGACTTGGCAACATCTATGTCTGCGAGGCGCTGTTTCGTTCGCATCTGTCGCCGCGGCGATTGGCCGCGACGCTCGCGACCAAGTCCGGACAACGCAAGGGCGTTGCCGGGGGCGAGCCGACCGACCACGCCAGGCGGCTGGTCGACGCGATCCATTCGGTGCTCAACCAGGCGATCAAGGCCGGCGGCTCCTCGATCAGCGACCATCGATTGACCAATGGCGATCTCGGCTATTTCCAGCATTCGTTCCAGGTCTATGACCGCGAAGGCGAGACGTGCCGCACGTCGGGCTGCGAGGGCATCGTCAGGCGCTTTACCCAGAACGGCCGTTCGACGTTCTGGTGCCCGAGGTGCCAGAAGTAGCAATGTTCGAGACGCCACGCATCGAGACGCCACGCCTGATCCTGCGGCCGCTTGCGTTGTCGGATGCGGCGGCGATCCAGCGCCACTTCAACAATTGGAACGTGATCAAGACTCTCGCCACGGTGGTGCCGTGGCCTTATCCCGGCGATGGCGCGGAAAGCTTCATCAGGCGCGAGCTCGACAAGATCGCGGCCGGTGAGGAAAGCTATCAATGGGTGCTGGTGTTGCGTGCCGGCGATGGCGAGGCGATCGGCAACATCAATTTCCGGCCGCGCGCCGATGGGCGCAAGGGCAATCGCGGGTTCTGGCTCGCTGAGCCGTACTGGAATCAGGGCCTCATGACGGAGGCGATCGCTGCGGTGAACGATTTCGCCTTCCTGACGCTCGGCCTCGATCACTTCCATGTGTGCAACGCGCCGTCCAACGCCGCCTCGCGCCGGGTCAAGCAGAAGACCGGCGCCGAATTCGTCGGCTTCGTCGAGCTTCCGCACCACAATGGCGAATCCAGGGCGGAGAAGTGGAAGGTGACGCGCGAGACCTCGTTGCGCGATCGCGCGAAGCCGTGACCTTATTTGCGAATACCGCCGCGAGGAAAATCGCGGCGCCTTGACCGTGCACGCGCAGCCGGAGAACATGGCTCCGATCGCTCCATCAAGAACGAGAACACAATGGCGATGAACGGCATGTCGATGAATGACGCCTGGCGCGACCGCGCCGCGACAAGTTTTCAATGCGAGAAGCAACCGGCCACCAGCAGCCGCGGCATGGTGGTGAGCAATCATCCGCTGGCATCGAGCGCGGGCGCCGAGATGTTGGCTGCCGGCGGCAATGCGATCGATGCGGCGATCGCCACTTTGTTCACGCTGACCGTGGTCGAGCCGATGATGGTCGGCATCATCGGCGGCGGCATGGCGCATATTCGCCTCGCCGACGGCAGCCATCGCTTCATCGACGGCCAGAGCACGGTGCCGCAGGCGGTGCGGCCGGATACCTACACCTCGAAGCCAGGATCGGCGCATGACGTGTTCGACACCGTCGGCAACGAGAATTTGAACGGGCCGAAGGCGGTCGCGGTGCCGGGCTCGCTGAAGGCCTGGTGCGAAACGCTGCGCCGCTTCGGCACCATGAGCCTTGCCGACGTGATGCAGCCCGCGATCAAGCACGCCGCGCGCGGCTATGCGGCGACGCCCTATTTGCATGAATGCATCACCGACGGCGCCGAGGAGATGCTGAAGGACAAGCCGATCTCGGCGATCTATCTGCCTGATGGCACGCCGCTGAAGCCCGGCGAGCGCGTGGTGCAGGCGGAATATGCCGAGACGCTGCAATACATCGCCGATCATGGCGACAACGCGCTCTACCAGGGGCCACTCGGCGACATCCTGGTCGATTACATGAAAAAGAACGGCGGCTTCATCGCGCAGGAGGATCTCGCGACCTACAAGACGGTCGAGCGGCAGCCGATCCGCTGCGACTAGCGCGGCTGGGAAATCCTCGGGCCCCCGCCGCCCGCGGCGTCAGGCGTGCACATCACGCAGATGCTCAACATCCTCGAAGGCTATGACATCGCGCGGCTCGGCTTCGGTACGACCGAGACGATCCACTATCTCGCCGAGGTGCTGAAGATCGCCTTTGCCGACCGCGCGGCCGCGAGCGGCGATCCCGCCTATATCAACGTGCCGGTGGAGCGGTTGACCTCGAAGGCCTATGCTGAGGAGCGCCGCCGCGCGATCGACCCCGATCGCGCGCAGGCCTGGGGCGCCGGCGTCACCCAGCTCGAAAGCGCGCACACCACGCACATGACCGCGGCGGATGCGATGGGCAATGTGGTCGCGACCACCCAGACCATCAACAATCTGTTCGGCGCCAAGATCCTGATCCCGGGCCTCGGCACCGTGCCGAACAACTACATGAACCTGTTCGATCCGCGACCGGGGCATGCGCTGTCGCTGGCCGCCGGCAAGCGCGTCACCACCTCGATGTCGCCGATGATGGCGCTGCGCGACGGCAAGCTGGCTTACGCGCTCGGCCTGCCCGGCGGCAAGCGTATCTTCCCGAGCGCGATGCAGGCGCTGATCAATTTGATCGACCACGGCATGAGCCTGCAGGAGGCGGTTGAAGCGCCGCGGGTCTGGACCGAGGGCAATGCGCTGGAGGTCGAGCAGGCGGTGCCGGAGACCGTCCGCGCCGCGCTGTCAGCCAAGGGCCACAAGGTGCAGGTCGTGCCGACGGTGGCCGGCGGCATGAACGCGATCCAGTTTCACGCTGACGGCACGATGTCGGGCGCAGCCTGCTGGCGCGCCGACGGCACCCCGGTCGGCGTTGCCGGCGGTCTCGCCCGCGCCGGGGTGCGGTTTGCGTTGAGGTGACACCGACTACGCTGTTTGACAGGTTGAACCGAGAACCATCCTCAAGGTCGTCCTGGCGAAAGCCAGGACCCATTACCCCAAATCTCATTGTTGTGCGACGCCGGGGCCGCGATCCGGTTTCATCGCTGAATGCGGTGGTTGATGGTGTGGACGGCCCCCTACGGCATCAGTGTGCCAGAATGAGGTTGTCTAGATCTCATACAAGGGAGCCGTCCGTGAACCAGATTATCCGCATTGGGATTGATACGTCGAAGTATATTTTT
>NZ_JADYVV010000087.1:0-37647 GCF_020194035.1 Bradyrhizobium sp. BRP56 | reverse complement strand
GTCGGTGGCGGCGGCGGTGGCATCGGCGGCGCCAACTCGGTGGGCGGCGGCCCCTTGGGCACCCTGATCGGCTTCGGCGGCGCTGGCGGCGTGGGTGGCGGAGGCGGCGGCGGCATTTATGGCGGCGGCAATGGTGGTTTCGCCGGCGGTGGCGGCGGCTCCGGCAACGGCAGCGGATACGCGCACACCGGCGGCAATGGCGGTTTCGGCGGCGGAGGCGGCGGTTCGAACGGCACGCCCGGCACCGGCGGCTTCGGCGCGGGCAGCGGCTCGCTCGCCGGCGGCGGAGGCGGCGGCCTTGGCGCCGGCGGCGACATCTTCGTTCAGCAAGGCGGAACGCTGACCGTCATCGGCGGCACCTTGATGGATGCGACCGAGACCGGCGGCACCGGCGCCAACGGCGCAGGCAACGGCTCCGCCTATGGCGACATCTTCATCCAGGGCACGATGGTGGTCACGCCGACGCACGCCATCTCCTCCCCCTTCGCGGGCGGGCCGACGATATCGACGACGCTCACGATAGCTGACACGATCGCCGACGAACGTGGCATCAGCGGCAGCGGCACGACCGGCAAGCTGGTCGTCTCCGGCGGCGGCACGCTGACGCTGACTGGCGCCAGCACTTACGTCGGCGGCACCCAGATCGACGGCGGCAACATCGTCTCGATCACAGCCGACAACAATATCGGCGGCTCGGCCGGCGCGCTGATCCTCAACGGCGGTACGCTGACCACGACCGGCGGCTACACCTTCACGCACGATATTCAGGTCACCGCCAATGGCGGCATCTTCGACATCTCGTCCGGCACCATCGCCGACACCGGCTCGATCGGCGGCTCCGGTACGTTCATGCTGTCCGGCGCCGGCACGTTGCAGCTCGGGATGGGGCAGCTCGCGGGGCTGACCGGGACGTTCGGTCTGAGCAGCGCGCATCTGTCGCTGACATCGAGCGGCACTTTCGACGACACGCTCTCGGTCAGCGGCAATTCGATCCTGTCGATCGCGAACGGCAAGACCGTCTCCGACACCGCCCTCGTTACCGGCAGCGGCAATCTCGGCGTCGACGGCGGCGGTACGCTCGTGCTTGGCCATGCCGCCAACACCTACGGCAGCACGACGATCTATTCGGGCACGGTGTGGCTCACCGCGGCCGGCGCCGCCGGAACCGGCAACATCTCGTTCACGACCGGCATCGCCGGCACGCTGAAGATCGACAATGCCGCGCTGAGCGGCAATGCGTTCACCAACACGATCGCGAACTTCAATCCCGGCCAGTTCATCGACCTGACCGGGCTGCAATACAACACCCAGAATCCGTCGCTCAACACGGTCAGCCTGTCCGGCAACACGCTCTCGATCTCGAACGGTACCACGACCGATACGCTGACCCTTGCCGGCGTCGGCGCCGGCACTAGTTTTCAGCTGTCGCAGGATGCCAACGGCGGAACGATCGTGCAGGTCGTCTCGACCCGCGTCTTCAATGTCTCCAACGTCGCCGAGCTCAACGCGGCCATCCTGCAGATGGATTCCGGCGGGCAGAACGCCGCGCCGAATGCCAACTACACGATCAACATTACGGCGAACTTCAGCCTGACGTCGGAGCTGTACGCGCTCAATCTCTTGAGCGGATCGAGCGTCACGATCAACGGCAGCGACGGTCATGGCGGCACCTATACGATCGACGGCCTCAACGCGCAGCGCGGCTTCTTCGTCTATGCGGGTAGCGTCAATCTCGAGAACCTGACCATCCAGAACACGGTGGCCGCCGGCGGCGGCGTCGTCCGCGGCGGTGGCGGCGGTGGCGCCGGGCTCGGCGGCGCGCTGTTCGTCTCGTCGAACGGCAGCGCCACCATCGACAACGTCACCTTCCACAACAGCGCCGCGATCGGCGGCAACGGCGGTGCCGGCGGCACTGGCAGTATCAGCTCCGGCTACGGCTACGGCGGTGGCGGTGGGATGGGCGGACGCGGCGGAAGCAGCGGCGGTGGCGGTATCGGCCTCGGCGCTCAGGGCGCGGACAGTGATCTCTTTAGAAGCGGTTCGCCCGGCATTGTCCCCAACAGCGCTGGGGGCGGCAAAGGGAGCGACGGTTACCTGATCTCGATCGGGGGCGGGACCGAGCTTTACTGGTATGGCGGAGCAGGCGGCGCCAATGGCGGTGGCGGCGGCGCGGCGGGGTGGATCGGCAGCGGCGTCCGCGCACCCTATGGCCCGGGCGGCGGTGTCGGCGGCGGCAACGGGGCTGATGGCGGCAATGGCGGCTTCGGTGGTGGCGGCGGCGATGGCGGCAATGGCGGCTTCGGCGGTGGCGGCGGCTACAATGGCGATGGCGGGTTCGGTGGCGGCGGCGGCATCGGCGGTGTTGGCGGTTTCGGCGGCGGCAACGGCGCACCCGGCGGCGGTGGCGGCCTTGGCGCGGGTGGCGACGTTTTCGTCCAGCAAGGCGGTTCGCTGACCATCAAGAGCGGCTCGCTGTCGAACGATTCCGGCTTCAGCGCCGTCAAGGGCGGCACCAACGGCATCGGCCAGGCCAGCGGCTCGGGTTTCGGCTCCGGCATTTTCATCCAGGGCAACAACGATCTCAGCTTCGCGCCCGGCAGCGGCCAGACGCTGACTGTCGCCAACGACATCGCGGACCAGAGCGGCAATGGCGGCACCGGTGCCAATGCGGGCATCGGGGGCCTCGCCATCAGCGGCGGCGGCACCGTCGTCCTCGGCGGCAACAACACCTACACCGGCAACACCACGGTCAGCGGCGCCGGCACAAGGGTGTCGATCTCAGCCAACGTCAATCTCGGCGCGGTCACCAACGTGCTGAAGCTGGGCGACGGCACCGGCATCAGCTTCACCGACGGCTTCACGCAGACCCGCAACATCACCGTCGCGGGCGATCCGGTCTTCAACGTCGCCGCGGGCGAGACCGTTACCCAGAGCGGCGTGATCTCCGACGGCGCGACGCCTGGTGATGTCGAGGTGACCGGCGGCGGCCGCCTCGTGCTGTCCGCACACAACACCTATTCCGGCGGTACCGTCATCAAGGGCTCGATCCTCGAGCTGGCGGCGAACGGCGCGGCGGGAACCGGCGCGGTCGCCTTTACCGACGGCAGTACCGAAAAACTCGTGCTCGATGCCGCGGCATTCTCCGGCGCCTCGTTCAGCACGTCGATCGCCGGCTTTGCCGGCGGCGACACCATCGACTTCGGCAACATCGCCTATGACGCCACGGCGACGCTGTCCTATGCGAACGGCGTGTTGCTGGTGAAGAGCGGTAGCGGCACGACGCTCGCATCGCTGAACCTGAGTTTTGGCGCCGGCGCCTCGGCCGGCTCGCTGATGCTGGCGTCCGACGGCTCGGCCTCTCCGCATCTCGAGATCCGGTCACAGGCGAGCATCGCCTCGGTCACTTCCGACACCACCGATCATCTCACGATCCTGAATGCCGGCAAGGTCGTGACCATCACGGTCAACTTCAGCAACACGGTGAGTGTGACCGGCGTGCCGGAGCTGCTGCTCAATGACGGCAAGGCCGCGACCTATCTCAGCGGCAGCGGCTCGCAGGTACTGGTGTTCTGCTACACGGTGCAGGACGGCGACAGCACGTCTGATTTGCAGGTGCAGAGCCTTTCGCTCAACGGCGGCACGATCAGGGATCCGGGCGGCCAGGATGCCGACGTGACTCATGCGGCAACCGACCTGCATCTCGTGATCGACGCGATCGCGCCGACCGTGTCGGTTGCGGCGAGCTCGACCGCGCTGCTGGCCGGGCAGACCTCGACCGTCACCTTCACCTTCTCCGAGGCGGTTACCGGCTTCGCGTTGACGGACACGACGGTGAGCGGCGGCGCGCTGAGCAACCTCGTGCATGTCGGCGTCAACGCCGCGCACCAGGACATCTACACGGCAACCTTCACACCCGATGTGACCAATTCCGAGGCGGGCTCGGTGCAGGTCAACGCGTCAAGCTATACCGACAGCGCCGGAAACGCCGGCGCAGCAAGCAACGCGATCGCCTTCACCGGTGATACCAAGGCGCCGACGGTGGCGGTTGCAGCCGATCACACCACGCTGGTTGCCGGCGATAGCGCGGTTGTCACGTTCACCTTCTCCGAGGCCGTCAGCGGCTTTGGATTGGGTGATGTCACCGTCCAGGGCGGTACGCTGGGCAATCTCACCCATGTCGGCGTCGATGGCGCCGGCCATGACGTCTACACTGCGACCTTCACGCCCGACGTGACCAATGCCGAGGCTGGCTCGGTGCAGGTAAATGCATCGAGCCATAGCGATACGGCCGGCAATTCCGGCTCGTCGAGCAACACGATCAGCTTCAGTGGGGACACCAAGGCGCCGACCGTTTCGGTTTCTGCTGACCACGGCATGCTGCTCGCCGGTCAGACCGCGGTCGTGACCTTCACCTTCTCCGAGGCCGTCGCGGGCTTCGCGCTCGGCGATGTCAGCGTCAGCGGCGGCGCGCTGGGCGGCCTTGTCCATGTCGGCGTCAACGGCGCCGGGCAGGACATCTACACCGCGACCTTCACGCCCGACGTCACCAACGCCGAGGCTGGCTCGGTGCAGGTCAATGCATCGAGCTATAGCGATACGGCCGGCAACGCCGGCGCTGCCAGCAACGCCATCAACTTCACCGGTGACACGCTGGCGCCGACGGTCTCCGTCACGCTCAATCCCGACACGGTGCTGGCCGGCGACCTCTCGGTCGCGACCTTCACCTTCTCGGAGGTCGTGTCGGGCTTCGCCCTTGGCGACATCACCGTCCATGGCGGCGCGCTGAGCAATCTCGTGCATGTCGGGCTCAATGCTGCTGGGCAGGACGTCTACACCGCGACCTTCACGCCCGATGTCAGCGACACCGAGGCCGGCTCGGTTAAGGTGAATGCGTCCGGTTACAGCGATGTGGCCGGCAATGCCGGCGCGGCAAGCAACACCGCCACGATCGGCGGCGATACGCTGGCGCCGACGGTGTCGATCGCGGCTGACCGTAACGCGCTGCTGGCGGGCCAAACCGCGCTGGTGACGTTCACGTTCTCCGAACAAATCGCGAGCTTCGCGCTCGGTGACGTCACGGTACATGGCGGGGCGTTGGGCAATCTGGTCCATGTCGGCGTCAACGCATCGGGCGAGGACGTCTACACGGCAATTTTCACGCCGGACGAAAGCAACACTGAAGCCGGTTCGGTGCAGGTCATCGCCGCGAGCTATATGGATATTGCCGGCAATACCGGTGCGGCGAGCGGCACCATCAGCTTCACTGGCGATACCAGGGCGCCGACGGTGTCGGTTGCCGCGAGCCCGAGCACGGTGCTTTCGGGCCAGACTTCGGTTGTCACCTTCACCTTCTCCGAGCAGGTCGCGGGCTTTGCGCTCAGCGATACCGTCGTCGCCGGCGGCACGGTGACCAATCTGGTCCATGTCGGGCTCAACGTGTCGGGGCACGACGTCTACACCGCGATCTTCACGCCCGATATCAACGACGTCGTGGCGGGTTCGATCCGGGTCACCGCCGCAAGCTATGCCGACGTATCAGGCAATGCCGGCGCGGCGAGCAATACCGCGACGATCGGCGGCGACACGCATCCGCCGACGGTATCGGTGGTGGCCGATCACACCCTGCTGCACGCCGGCGACGCCGCGCTGATGACGTTCACCTTCTCCGAGGCGGTCGCAGGCTTCGGGCTTGGCGACGTCACCGTCCATGGCGGCCTGCTGGGCAGTCTCGTCCATGTCGGCATCAACGGCGCAGGCCACGATATCTACACCGCGACCTTCACGGCCGATGTCACCGACCACCTGTCGGCCGATCTTTCGGTTGCCGGGGCGAGCTACACCGACATCGCCGGCAATGCCGGCGGAGCAAGCAACGCGATCGGCTTCACCGGCGACACCAAGGCGCCATCGGCGCCGACACTAATGCTGCACCGGGACACCGGCGTCTCCAGCACCGACCACATCACCAGCAATCCGTTGATCGATTACACCAAGTTCGATGCGGCCGACACGCTACGCTACAAGGCCGACGGCGCGTCGGGCTTCTCGACGACGGCGCCGGTCTTTACGACCGACGGCGTGCACTCCGTGACGGTGCAGGAGGTCGACGCCGCCGGCAATGTCGGCGCGTCGTCGAGCCTGACCTTCACGCTCGACACCACGGCGCCTCATCTCACCGGAATCACGGCGACGCCCCCCGGCGGCGTCGCGACGCCGGGTTCGCTGGTGCAACTGACGGTCGGCTTCAACGAGGCGGTTCACGTCAATGGCGGCACGCCGAGCCTGACGCTGAACGATGGCGGCACCGCAATCTACGACGCCGCGGCAACGGCGCTGCTCGGCGATTCCTCGAAGCTGGTGTTCGATCACATCGTGTCGTCGACCGATCGCGCCGGCTCGCTGGCTGTGACCGGCTTCGCTGCCAATGGCGCCGATGTCGTCGACCTGGCCGGCAATGCAGCCTCGCTTTCGGCGGTGTCCGCCGTCTTCGACGCCCTGCACATCAACGAGACCATCGTGCCGGCCTACACGCTCGGCGCCATTACCCGGCCGGAATTGCATCTGGATCTGGGCGGCCGCATCATCATGGATGCAACGGCATCGGCGTTCGCCGGACATTATGGCACGCAGTACCTGTTCCTCGGCCTGCCGGCGGGAACGCCCCATCAGACCGTTCCCGACTTTCATCTCTGATCGCAGCGCGGCTGGAAGCTCCGGCGCGGCGTCTCATTCCGCTTAGCGGAAAACAGATTGCGTCCGCTGCGGCTTGCTGCAGTACAGGCCATGCGGCATGATCCGGCCCTCGAAACGGACCTGACGGAACGAGGTCCGCGCTGCAAGGGAGGATTTGAATGAGACGAGTTTTGGCCGGCGTGTTGGCCTGTGCGTTTGCGATCTCGGCGAATGCGTCGCTGGCGCAGGACAAGCCTCCGCTGAAGCTCGGCGGCATCCTCGATATGTCGAGCCTCTATGCCGACATCACCGGCTCGGGCAGCGAAACCGCCGCCAAGATGGCGGTGGAGGATTTCGGCGGCGAGGTGCTCGGCCGCAAGGTCGAGATCGTGGTCGGCGACCATCTCAACAAGGCCGACCTCTCCGCCAACATCGCCCGCGACATGATCGACAACCAGGGCGTCGAGATGATCTTCGACGTCGCAGCATCCGCGACCGCGCTCGCCGCTGCCGAGATCGCCAAGGCGCGCAACAAGATCATCATGTTCAACGGTCCGGGCTCGATCCGCCTGTCCAACGAGGCCTGCGGCCCCTATACCGTGCACTACGTGTTCGACACCTTCGCGCAGGCCAATGTGACCGGCCTTGCCGCGGTGAAATCCGGTCTCGATACCTGGTTCTTCCTCACCGCGGACTACGCGTTCGGCCAGGACCTGGAAAAGGATACCAGCAATGTCGTGGTGAAGTCGGGCGGCAAGGTGCTCGGCAGCGTGCGGCATCCGATCAACACCTCGGATTTCTCGTCCTTCCTGCTGCAGGCGCAGGCCTCGAAGGCCAAGGTGATCGGCCTTGCCAATGCCGGCGGCGACACCATCAACGCGATCAAGCAGGCGGCGGAATTCGGCCTCACCAAGAGCGGCCAGAAGCTGTCGCCGCTATTGGCCTTCGTTACCGACATCGACAGCGTCGGGCTCGATACCGCGCAAGGCCTGTTGCTGGCGGAAGCCTTTTACTGGGATCTCAACGACGACAGTCGCGCGTTCACGAAGCGTTTCATGGAGCGCACCAAGCGGGTGCCGACTTCGGCACAGGCCGGCGTCTATTCCTCGGTGACGCACTATCTCAAGGCGGTGAAGGCCGCCGGCACCACCGATGCGGCCGCCGTCATGAAGGTGATGAAGGAGACCCCGATCAACGACATGTTCACCAAGAACGGCAAGATCCGCGAGGACGGCCGTATGGTGCACGATATGTATTTGTTCGAGGTCAAGAAGCCGTCGGAATCGAAGGGCCGCTGGGACGACTACAAGCTGGTGGCGACCGTGCCGGGCGACCAGGCTTTCCAGCCGCTGTCGGAGTCGCGCTGCCCGCTGGTGAAGAAATAACGCTGCGACAACCAACAACAACGAAAGGCAAAACGCCATGAGCGATAATCAGATGGTTCTCCAATCCCTCGACAAGGGCCTGCTCACCATCACCATGAACCGCCCCGATCGGCGCAATGCGCTCAATCCCGACATGACGCGCGGCCTCGTCGAGGCGGCGCGCCGCGCGCAGGACGATACCGAGGTGCGCGCGGTGCTGATCCGGGGCGCCGGCGGCACCTTCTGCGTCGGCGGCGACGTCAAGTCGATGGCGGAAGGCCGCGCACCGCTGCCGTTCGAGGCCAAGATGGCCAATCTGCGCCGCGGCATGGAGGTCTCGCGCATCCTGCACCAGATGCCGAAGCCGGTGGTGGCGCAGCTCGACGGCGCGGCGGCCGGCGCCGGGCTTTCGATCGCGCTGTCCTGCGATCTCCGCATTGCCAGCGCCTCCTGCAAGATCACCACCGCCTTCGCCAAGGTCGGCTTCTCCGGCGATTACGGCGGCACCTATTTCCTGACCAAGATGCTCGGCAGCGCGAAAGCGCGCGAGCTCTACATGATGTCGCCGGTGCTGTCGGCGCAGGAAGCCTACAACCTCGGCATGGTCTCCAAGGTGGTGCCCGATGCCGATGTCGAGGCCGAGGCGCTGGAACTGGCGCGTTCGCTGGCACAGGGCCCGTCGGTGGCGCTCGGCTACATCAAGCGCAACATCAACAATGCCGAGACCATGACGCTGGAAGCCTGCTTCGACGGCGAGGCGATCCACCACACGCGTGCCGGCGAGACCACCGACCACAAGGAAGCGGCCAAGGCCTTCGTCGAGAAGCGCAAGCCCACCTTCCAGGGGCAGTAGACCATGGCCGAGTACATGCGGCTGCGGCAGATCTGCCTGGTGGCGCCGCAGCTTGCGCCTGTCATCGCGGACATCTCCGCGATCATGGGCCTCGATGTCTGCTATCGCGACGGCAATGTCGCGAAATACGGCCTCGAGAATGCGCTGCTGCCGGTCGATACAATCCTGCTCGAAGTCGTGGCGCCGTTCCAGCCGGGGCCGGGCACGGCGGCCGGCCGCTTCATCGAGAAGACCGGCGGCCGCGGCGGCTATATGGCGATCTTCACTTGCGAGGATCCCGACGCGCGCGGCGCCAGGGCCAACGCGATCGGCGTGCGCACCGCCAACGTGATCGCGCACGCGCCGTATCACGGCGTGCAACTGCACCCGCGCGACTGCCGCGCTGCCTTCATCGAGTTCAACCACACCGACGGCAGCGACGACATCCTGGGACCGTACCCGCCGGCCGGCCCGGACTGGCAGAAGTCGATCCGCAAGGACACGACGCTGTCGCTGACCGAGGTCGAGATGCAGAGCCCCGAGCCTGAGGGGTTGGCGGCGCATTGGGGCAGGATCATCGGCATTCCCGCCGATGGTACCGTGGTGAAGCTGCCGAACGGCACCTTCCGCTTCGTCAAGGGCGGCAGCGAGATCATGAGCGGCTTGACGTTCAAGGTCACCGACAAGGCGAAGGTGCTGGAGGCCGCGAAAGCCAGGGGATGTGCCGTGAAGGGCGAGGAGTTCCTGCTTTGCGGCGTGACGTTCAAGCTGACGGCGTGATTTCGTAGCCCGGATGCAGCGAAGCGAAATCCGGGACCGCGCTCTTCGCGGAAGGAGCGTTCCCGGATTGCGCTGCGCTGCATCCGGGCTACGTGTCTTTTTGTCCCGTCATCCTGAGGAGCGCGCAGCGCGTCTCGAAGGATGCACGGCCCGGCTGGTGGCCGTCCATCCTTCGAGGCTCGCTCCGCTCGCACCTCAGGATGACGGGAAGGGCGGTTGAGCTAGCGGCGACGATTCAATATCGTCGAGCGCAACAACAACAATCCGGGAACACGCCCCCATGCCGCATCCGCTCGATACCTTCTTCGCCCCAAAAAGCATCGCGCTGATCGGCGCCTCGCGCGATCACGAGAAGATTCCCGGGCGGCTGCTCGCGATGCTGCGCAAGAACGGCTATCCCGGCGCGCTCTATCCGATCAATCCGAACTATGACGAGATCGACGGCTTGAAGTGCTTCAAGTCGGTCGCCGAGATCGGCGCGCCGATCGATCTTGCCGTTATCGTCATTCCCGCGCGTGCGGTGCTGCCGGCGCTGGAGCAGTGCGCGGCCGCGGGTGTGAAGAACGCGGTCATCATCTCGTCCGGCTTTGCCGAAGAGGGCGGCGACAGTGCTGACATGCAGGACGCGATCGTGGCGCTGGCGAAGCGGACCGGGATGCGGATTAGTGGGCCGAACGCGGAAGGGTTTTACGGCCAGGCGCAGAAGGTCGCCGCGACCTTCAGTCCGACCGTCGATGTCAAGCCGGATGCCCCCGATCTGGTCGCCAGCAAGCGGCGGATCGGCATCGTCGCGCAGAGCGGCGGCATCGGCTTTGCGATCTATCATCGCGCCAAGGCGCTCGGGGTCGCGCTGAGCTATGTCGTCAGCGCCGGCAATGAGAGCGATCTCGGCGCCGGCGAGTTCCTCGACTACATGGTGCAGGATGCCTCGACCGACGTGATCTTGCTGTTCATCGAGGGTATCCGCGACGTCGACAAGTTTTTGGCGGCGGCGAAGCGCGCGGCAGAGCTCAAAAAGCCCGTGATCGTCACCAAGGTCGGGCGCTCCGGCGCCGGCGAGCGCGCGGCGGCCTCGCACACCGCGAGCATGGCGGGTTGGTCGGCGGCCTATGATGCGGTGTTCGCGAAATACGGCTTCATCGTCTCCAACGACCTCGACGAGGCCGTGACCATTGCCGCGGTTCTGACCACCAATCCGCTGCCGAAGGGCGATCGCATCGCGGTGCTGACGGTGTCCGGTGGCGCCGGCATTTGGGGCGCCGATACCGTCTCGATGCAGGGCCTGCGCGTGCCGGAGCTTTCAGCCGCGATCCAGAGCCAGATCAAGCAATGGATGCCGTCCTACGGCGCGGCGGGCAATCCGGTCGACGTGACCGCGCAGGGCGTGTCATCCGGCGGACTGCAGAAGAGCATCGAGCTGTTCGACACGTCTGATGAAGTGGACGCGACGCTGGTCGTGCTGTCGCTGTCGAGCGAGACGCGAATGCCGTTCAAGGAAGCCGAGCTGAAGCCGGTGATCGCGGCGCAGAACAAGCCGGTGGTGTTCTATTCCTACACGCTGCCGTCGCAATTCGCGCGGCAGGAGCTGGCGAAGTCGGGCGTGGTGGTGCTCTCGGGACTGACCCATGTCGGCGTCGCAATGCGGCGGCTGGCGGACTATGCCGGCTTCAAGCCCGCGCCGGAGATCTCGGCATCAGCGTCGCCGGCGCACGATCTCTCCGTGCATCTCACGTCGAAGACGCTGTCCGAATATGACAGCAAATCGCTGCTGCGCGCGGCCGGCATTGCGCTGCCGGATGAGGTGCTGGTGACCGACCGCGACGGGCTCGACGCTGCGATCGAGCGCGCCGGATTTCCACTGGTCATGAAGATCCAGTCGCCCGCGATCGCGCATAAGAGCGAGGTCGGCGGCGTCCGCGTCAACATCGCTGCCAAGGGTGCGGCATTCACGGCCTATCGCGACATGCTGGAGACGGTGCAGAAGCAGCGGCCGGGTGCTGAAATCCAGGGCGTGCTGGTCGGGCCGATGGCCAGGAAGGGTGTCGAGATCATCGTCGGCACCATGACGGACGCGACCTTCGGGCCGATGGTGATGGTGGGGCTCGGCGGCATCACTACCGAACTGTTCAAGGACGTGGTCTATCGCCCCGCGCCGGTGAGCGTGGCTGAAGCGAGCACGATGCTTGAGACGCTGAAGGCCGCGCCGCTGCTGCACGGCTTCCGCGGCGCGCCGAAGGCCGATGTCGCGGCACTGGCGCGGTTGATCTCGCAGATTTCAGTGCTGGCGGCGCAGCACCGAAGCGAGATCGCCGAGATCGAGGTTAATCCCGTGCTGGTGCATCCCGAGGGACAGGGCGTCACGATCGTCGACGCGCTCGTGGTGCCGAAATAACTCGGTGACGTCCCGGCGAAGGCCGGGACCCATAACCACCGAAGTGAGTTGTAAGAGGAGCCGACGCCGCTTGTGCCCTTTCCACGGGCCGCGGCGTATAGGTCCCGGCTTTCGCCGGGACGACCCGTGGAGAGAGTGGCGCTTGCGGCTACCGCCCCTTGAAGTTGGCGACGCGACGCTCGGCGGTGGCCTTGACGCCTTCCTTGAAGTCTTCGGTCGCGCGCAGCTTGGTCTGCTCGGCGAGCTCATGGTTGGTCGCGGCGAGCACGCGGTTGGCGAGGTTGGCGCGCATGGTGGCGCGGGTCGAGACCAGGCCGAGCGGCGAGCACTCGGCGATCTCCTGCGCGAGCTTCATCGCTTCCGCCCGTACCTGATCCTGCGGCACCAGCACATTGGCGAGGCCCCAGCGATAGGCTTCTTCGCCGGTGACACGGCGGCTGGTGTAGAACATCAGCTCGGCATTGTTCTTGCCGATCAGCTCCGGCAGCGTTGCGGTGAGGCCGAAGCCCGGATGGAAGCCGAGCTTGGTGAAATTGGCCGAGAAGCGCGCCTCGGGACAGGCGACGCGGAAGTCGGCCGAGACGGCAAGGCCGAGGCCGCCGCCGATCGCGGCGCCATGGATCGCCGCTACGATCGGCTTCTTGTTGCGGAAGATGCGCACCGCCTGAACGTAGAGATGGTTGATCGGCAGGTTCGAGGCCGGATCGCTCTTGGCGCGCTCCTCCTGCTCCTGGCGGGCGGGATCGCCGAAATTGGCGCCGGCGCAGAACGCCTTGCCTTGCGCCGCCAGCACGGAGGCGCGGATCTCGATATTGTTGTCGAACTCCTCCAGCGCGTCGGCGATCTGGTTGATCAGGGCGACGTCGAAGAAGTTCAGCGGGGGTTTTCGGATTTCGATCAGGCCGACATGGCCGTGGGTTTCGACGCCGATATCAGTGTACTTGGTCATGATCTGTCCTCGTTGAATTAGCGCAGGCGAGCCCGCGCGGCTAGCGCAGACCAAGTCCGCGGGCGATGATGCCGCGCAGCACTTCCGTGGTGCCGCCCTGGATCGTCAGCTTGGGCGCGGTCTTGATGGCGAAATCGAGCTGCTTTTCCAGCGTCTCGCGGTTGGTCGCGGTCTCCTCGACGAACGCGGCGAGATCGCGCACGCGATGCGGCAGCTGCTGCTCCCACACCGTGCCGATGTCCTTGACGATCGAGGCCTCCACCACCGGCTCCTTGCCGGCCTGCAGCATGCCGGCGACCGATACCGACATGCGGCGCATGGTGTGAACCTGCGCCACCAGGCGGCCGATGCCCTCGGCGCTGCGGGTGTCCGGGTTCTTGCCAACCGCGCGCACGAGCTCGGTGAGCACGTAATAGGTCTCGAGAAACCGCTCGGGACCACTTCGCTCATAGGCGAGCTCCGACGTCGCCTGCTTCCAGGCGCCGTCGACCTCGCCCAGCACGTGATCGTCGGGCACGAAATAGTCAGTGAACACGACCTCGTTGAACTCGAACTGGCCGGTGATCTGCCCGATCGGATTCACCTGGATGCCCGGCTGCTTCATTTTGACCAGGAACTGGGTCAGGCCGTGGCGGCGGTTTTCCTTGGTCGGCGGCGAGGTGCGGAAGATCGCGATCATGTAGTCGGCGATGTGCGCCGACGAGGTCCAGATCTTGGTGCCGTTGATCAGATAGCCGCCGTCGGTCTTGGTTGCACGGGTCTTCGCCGCGAACAAATCGGAGCCGGAGTTCGGTTCGCTCATGCCGATGGCGAAGCAGACCTCGCCGCGGCAGATGCGCGGCAGGATGTCCATCTTGATGTGCTCGGGCGCGTATTTCAGCAGCACCGGCCCGCTCTGGCGGTCGGCGACGAAGAAGCGCCGGGTCGGCGCGTTCGCCACCCGCATCTCCTCGGTCACCACGTAACGCTCGAGGAACGAGCGCTCCTGGCCGCCGTATTTCTTCGGCCAGGTCATGCCGAGCCAGCCCTTGGCGCCGACGCGACGGGAGAATTCCGGTGCGTCATTGTCCTCGCGGTTCGGCGCGTGGGGATCGAAGGTGCCGGCGGCGATTTCCTCGGCGAGGAAGGCGCGCACCTCCTTGCGGAGCTGCTCGCATTTTTCCGGCAGGCGGATCGGATCGAAACGAAGGGCTGCAGTCATGATGTCCAGTCCTGATCTTTCTGCCTGATCTCAGCGCGAAGCCACCAGCGGCCACAATTCATCGGCGCCACGATTCGCGACGAGCTTGCCGAGCTCGACCGCCCAGTAGCTCTCCGAGCCGAAATCGTCGCGCCAGGCCAGCGCCCGCAGCGAATAGCGGTGCAGGATGTGCTCGATGGTGAAGCCGATCGCGCCATGCACCTGATGCGCGATGCCGCTGCCTTTCTCCGCAGCTTCCGAGCAGCGGACCTTGGCCGCTGCGGCCTCCAGGAACACCGCATCAGTGTCCAGCGACTTGGCGTTCACGATCGTGTCCGCCGCGGAGGTAGCGGCGGCGAGTGCCGCGGCGTTTTCGCCGGCGAGCCGCGCGAGGTTGTGCTGCACCGCCTGGAATTTCGAGATCTTCTTCTCGAAGGCGATGCGCTCATTGGAATAGCGCACCGAGATGTCGAGCATCGCTTCCAGCGCGCCGGCGATCTGCAGGCTGCGCACCACGCCGCCCATCAGCATCAGCGTGGTCTGGTCAAAGCCCTTCGGCGCCGGCCTGGTCGTGACCGGCTGCACCTTGTCGAGCGTGACGGTGTCGTTATGATCGCCGCCGAGCCCGATGCCGGATTCGATCCGGCACTTCGCTGCATCGATCAGCGCAATCGACGCGCCGCCATTGCCGCTCGCCAGCACCGCGAAATGCTTTGCGTCCTTCGCAAACGGCACGCCGCGGGCGCGGCCGGAGAGGCTGCCGTCGGCGTTGAGCGTGACGCGGTCCTTCGGGCTTGCGGGGACAACCGTCATCTCGCCTTCGGGGGAGGCGATCCTGGCTTGCGTCAGCAACCAGCCGGCCAGCATTGTTTCGGCCAGCGGAACAGCGATCGCATGCCGCCCAGCGACGTTGAGGACGCTGAATCCTTCGGCGAGGCTGGCGCCGGAACCGCCGAGATCGTCGGGCACCCAGGACAGCGGCAGGCCGGCTTCGGTCAGCGCCTGCCACAGCGGCGCCTTCCATGCGCCCTGCTTGTCGTGATTGATGGTTTGGGCATCCGCGAGATCGGCGAAAATCTTTTCCGCGGTCTCGGCGACGATGTTTTCACTCTCCGCCACAGCGTTCCTCGTGTTGATTGGCTCGGGCTGGCTGTTCGGCCATGCCTGCTTGCGATGTTGTCTTGCGCTCAATGATGCGGAAAAGCCATAGCCGTGACAAGCGCTGCCCGCAGGGCCACTTGCGCGGACGGCATGAAGCCGGACATGGCGCATGAATTCCGCATAGTGAACTTTCGATTGTCCCCGTTTGTATGCCACGCACACGCGCAAACCGGCCGCCGACATAAGTTCAGTCCGCCAGATGAAACTCGATCGCCTTCCGCATCAGGTCGGCGAACTCGGTCTCCTGGGTGACCAGCGCGTCGTTCAATCCGGCCACGCACAGCACCAGCGGTTCGTTCGATTCCGCAATCGGCGGCAGGTTCATGGCAACGGCGCCCGCGCCCGGCGTGACCAGGCCGAGCGAGAAGGCGTGCCCCTTGGCGCGGACCTTCTTCAGCTCAAGCAGCAGCGCCTTGATGTCGACCTGACGGTCGGGCCGGCTCTCGTTGGCGTTGATCAGGCGCACCAGGCGGCGCACCTCCTTGTCCGGATAGGCCGACAGCAGCGCGTAACCCGACGCGGATCGCGCCAGCGGCCGCAGCGTTCCGGCCTTGACATACAGCCGCATCGGCAGCTTGGCCTGAATGATATGGACATACTGCGCGCTGAGCCCGTTGCGCACCGCGAGCATGATGGTCTCTCCGGTCCGCGCGGAGAGCTCTTCCATCAGATTGACCAGGCGTCCCTTCGTGAACAACGCCGGGCTCAGCCAGTGCCCCAGCATCGAGATCCGCGGCGTCGGGATATAGGTGCGGCGGCTGGTGTCATAGTGGAGATAGCCGAACGCCGTCATCGTCCGCATCAACGCCGAGGTGCTGGATTGCGGGAACTTGAGCGCGGCCGCGACTTCGATCGCGGACGCGGCGCGCTGGTGCTCCTCGAAGAATTCGAGCACATCGAACACGCGCCGCGCCGACTTGACTGCATTGTCCATCTTCGGCAGGTCGCGCGAGGTGTCGCCGGGGAAATCGGGGCGGTCGAAAGTCCGCGCGCCGGCAGCCGCGCCGGCCTGCGCCAAATCTTTCTTCGCCACCGGCATCGCTATCGTCCCTGCTGCGCCACCCGCCGCTTCAGCCACCAGCCATATTGCTCGGGCCAACTCGTCCACTCCGGATCGCATCCGAGCGCAAGTGCCGTCTGCGCGGGCCAGTTCGGATTCCACAGCAGTTCGCGGCCGAGTGCAATAAGCGTCGCCTTGCCGTCCCGCAAAATGGCTTCGGCGTAGTCCGGTTCGCGGATCAGCCCGACCGCCACCGTCGGCATGCCGGCTCCCTTCTGGATGCGCTCGGCGAACGGCACCTGGAAGCCCGGGGTGCGCGACACCAGCGAATTGCCGCGCGGCAGCTTCATGCCGCCTGACGAGCAGTCCACCATGTCGATCCCGATCGCCTTCAGCTCCGCCGCAAACGCGATCGAGTCCTCGATCGACCAGCCGATGTCGACGCCGTCGACCGACGAGATGCGGACGAAGGCCGGCAGATGGCTGGGCCATTCCTCGCGCATGATGCCTGCGATCCGCAGCGGCAGGCGCATGCGGTTCTCGCGCGACCCGCCATAGTCGTCGTTGCGGTTGTTCGCCAGCGGCGACAGGAACGAGTGCATCAGATAGCCGTGCGCGCAGTGCAGCTCGATGACGTCGTAGCCGGCCGCCCTGGCGCGGCGAAACGCCTGGCGATAGTCGTCCACCAGGGCATCGATTGCCTCGGTCGTCATCATCTGCGGTGCCGGCCAGCCGTCGTCGAACGGAATGCCACTCGAGGCCGCGATCTGCCACGGGCCTTCGCCGCGTGCCTTGATGTCAGCTTCGCCGAGCGGGTTGCCGCCTTCCCATGGCCGCTGCGAGGAGCCTTTCCGGCCGCCATGTGCGATCTGGATCGCGGCCTTGGCGTTGAAGCTGTGGATCAGCGCGGCGAGGGCGGCGTGGTCCGCGATGTACGTATCGTCCCAGATGCCGAGGCATCCATGGGTGATGCGCCCCTGGGTGTTCACCGAGCTCTGCTCGACGAACACGAGGCCGGCGCCGCCGGCGGCGAGCTTGCCGATATGCGCGGTGTGCCAATCGGTGGCGCGCCCCTCCCGCGCCGAATAGGTCGCCATCGGCGAGACCATGATCCGGTTTTTCAGTTCGAGGTCGCGCAGTTGCAGCGGGGTAAAGAGCAGCGGCAGTTCGGTCATGCGATCTCCAGCCTTGCTTGTGGTTTCTTGCCTGTGGCTTGCGAGTTTCGTCAGAGCCGTCATTTCTTCAGCAGCGGACAGGCGCTCTCCTCCGGTGTCGCAAACGCCTCCTTGCCCGGAATCACCTGAACCAGCTTCTCGTAATCCCAGGCGCCCTTCGATTCGGTCGGCGATTTCACCTGCACGAGATACATGTCGTGGATGAGCTGGCCGTCCTCGCGCAGGAATGCGTTGCGGGCAAAGAAATCGTCGATCGGCATGTCCTTCATCTGCGCGATCACCTTGGGGCCGTCGTCGGTGCCGGACTTCTCGACCGCCTTGAGATAGTTCATCACCGCGGAGTAGAGGCCGGCCTGCACCATGGTCGGCCGCTTCTTGGTCCTGGCCATGAAGCGCGCGGCAAAGTCGCGGGTCTTGTCGTCGAGATCCCAATAGAAGGCGGTCGCGAGCTGCAGCCCCTGGGCGGCCTGCAAACCGATCGCGTGGATGTCGCTGGTCTGCATCAGGAAGGCCGCGAGCTTCTGCGTGTGCGCCATCCCGAATTCCTGCGCCTGCCGGATCGAGTTGGCGAGGTCGCCGCCGGTGTTGGCGAACGCGATCACATCAGCCTTCGAGCTCTGGGCCTGCAGCAGATAGGACGAGAAATCCATGCTGTTGAGCGGATGCCGCACCTCGCCGGCGATGCTGCCGCCGACCTTCTCCACGGTCTTGGCTGCGTCATTGCGCAGCGCGTGGCCGAAGGCGTAGTCGACCGTGACGAAGTACCAGCTCTTCGCGCCTTCCTTGGCCAGCGCCCGAACCGTGCTGTTGGCGAGCGCATAGGTATTGTAGGTCCACTGCACCGAATTCGCCGAGCAGCCCTTGCCGGTCAGATCGGAGGAGCCGGCCGACGACACCAGCATCGCCTTGTTCTTCTGCTTGGTGAGCTCGAGCACGGCGAACGCGACGGCGGAATTGGCGAAATCGACGATGACGTCGACATTCTCCTGCTCATACCAGCGCCGCGCGATGCCGGCGCCGATGTCCGCCTTGTTCTGATGGTCGGCATCGACCATCGCGATCGGCTTGCCCAGCACCTTGCCGCCGAAATCCGCGATCGCCATCCGGACCGCTTCGACCGCTCCGGGGCCGGCGGCGTCGGCGTAGAGGCCGGCCTGATCGGTCAGCACGCCGATCTTCACCGCGTCGTCGGAAATCTGCGCGTGGGATGGCGCGGCGAAGGCGACTGAGAGGATTGCAGCGCTCGCGGCGATCCATCCGTATCTCGATGTCATTGTCCCTGGTTTCCTCTAGTTCGATTGCCTTATGGCGTTGGTCTTGTCTTGCCGCAGGTCGATCATTCCCGGATGCGACTGCGGATCCCTGTCCGCGCCGAGCAGCACGTGCTTCTGGATCTTGTTGGTCGAGGTCAGCGGCAACTCGGCGACGAAAGCGATCCACGCCGGTAGCTTGAACGCCGCCAGGCGTTCGCGGCAGAATCGGAAGATGTCCTGCGCGAGCTCGCGTGAAGCATCGGCGCCGTCGTTGCTCACGATGAAGGCCGCAACTTCCTCGTCGCGGATCGGATCGCGCGCGGCGACGACTGCGGCTTGCTTGACCAGAGGCGACGTCGTCAGCACGGCCTCGACCTCCGCCGCCGAGATGTTCTCGCCGGCGCGCCGGACCAGGTGCTTCAGCCGGTCGACGAACACGAAGGCGCCGTCCTCGTGCTGCCAGCCGCTGTCGCCGGTGTGAAACCAGCCGCCGCGCCAGGCCTGCTCGGTGGCCTCGGGGTCCTTCAGATAGCCGGAGAACAAGCCGCGCCGCGGCGTCGCTTCCGAATGGCGCACGCAGAGTTCGCCAACCGAGCCTGCCGGCAGCGCATTGCCGTCGGCATCGAGGATCGTCATTTCGAGCCCCGGCACGCTGCGGCCGATCGTGTTGGTCTCGAGATGGCGCGGCTCGACCGTGTTGAACGGACTGCGTCCGGTCTCCGTCATGCCCCAGCCCTCGACGAAGGGGATGCCGAAGCGCTCGCGAGCCCGCGCGCGCTGCTCGGGATTGGCGCCGACGCCCATCGAGAAGCGCAGCGCATGGGCTTTCTCGTCCGGCGTCTCCGGCTGCGCCAGCAGGGCCGCGACGATCACGCCGAGATAATGCAGCACGCTCGCGCGGCACGCGACGATGTCGCGCCAGGCAAATTTCGCGTTGAAGCGTTCCGGCAGGATCAGGCAGCCGCCGGTCAGCATCATCGCGATCGGGGTCAGGGTCAGGCCGGCCATGTGGAACAGCGGCAGCGGGCTGTACAGGCGCTCCGTTCCCGCATGGTATGTCGCCTCGCCGCCGTGGCTGACGTACCAGCGGCCGGTCGAGACCACGTATTCATTGGTCAGGATGCATCCCTTCGGGCGCGCCGTCGTGCCTGATGTGTAGAGCAGCGCAGCCTCGGTCTCGCTTCCCGGCTCGCCGGCGCGCGGTGCTGGCCGCCTGGCCTGCGGCACTTTCTCGACACTGGCGCCGAGATCGTCACCGCAGACGGTGAGCAACGGAACGTCGCCGGGCAGCGCCTTCTGCAATTCCTTCTGATCGGCCAGCGTGACAATCAGGTCGGGTTCGGCATGCGCGATCAGGTACTCGATTTCCGCCGCGCGATAGGCCGGGTTGATCGGAACGATCGAGACGCCGATGCCGTTGAACGCCAGCCAATGCACGATGAAATCGGGGCGGTTCTCCAGCAGCAGGCAGGCGCGGTGGCCGTGGCCGAAGCCTGCTGCGCGGTATTGATCGCGCAATGCGCAGACCTGCCGCGCAATGTCGCCATAGGACAGTTCGATGCCATCGGGAAAGTATGCGCGGTCGGCACGCGCGGGAATGCAGAGAAAGGGTTTGGATGCTGCCGCATCGGATGTCGCAGCGAACGTGCTGAACACGGTGTACATCGTGGCGAAACTTCCCTTTGACGGCCGCTGATCGATGCCAACGATGCCGATCCGAAAGAGCCGGGTGCTTCGTTGAGCGCATTTGTCATGCGATCGCGACGTTGCGCGGAAGCTATAAGGACGAATAATATGCTGTCAAATCCATTATGAGTTTCCATAAAACTCATATGTAGTTTGAAGCCAAGAATGGAGGTAACGAGATGAAGATGCATATGTTGTCGGGCGGCCGTCTCCAGATGTCGAAGCGGACCTATCTGCCCGATGCGGCGCGCGGCGAGATGATCGAGCTTCCGGTCGCCTGCGTGCTGTTGCGGCATGCGCAGGGCAATGTGCTGTTCGACACCGGATGCCATCCCGATGTCGCGACCGATCCTGAAGGGCGGCTCGGCACGCTCGCCAAATACATGCGCCCGATCATGCCGGCGGATGAACATGTGCTGACCAGCCTGAAGGCCGTTGGCCTTGGCGCTGACGACATCGACGTGGTGATCTGCTCCCACCTGCACACCGACCATTGCGGCTGCAACGCCTTCTTCAAGAAGGCGACGATCTTCGTCCACGCACTCGAGATCGAGGCCGCGAATGCTGATAACGCGTTCGATCGCGGATACATCAAGGCGGATTGGGATCATCCGCTGAAGATGGAGATCTTCGATAAGCAGATGGATGTGTTCGGCGACGGCAAGCTGACGCTGGTCCCGCTGCCCGGGCACTCGATGGGAACGACCGGCGCGCTGGTCAAGCTCGACAACAGCGGCGAATTCCTGCTCGCCTCCGACGCGCTCAGTGTGCGCGCCAATCTCGACCAGCGGACCTCGCCGAGGAACAGCCTCGATGTCGACCAGTTCCTGAAGTCGCTCGACGAGATCGCCAGGCTCGAGGCGTCCGGCGTCAAGATCATCTGCGGCCATGACGAGGCGCAGTGGGCCAGCCTGCAAAAGGGGCCGAACGCGTATACGTGAGGATTTGGGCGCGGCTTGCAGATGTCGTTCCACGCGATATGGTGTGTCGCCGCCGGAGTTCATCTGGCTCACAACAACAAGGAAAATGCAGATGTCCAAGGATGGTTTGTGCGCGATCGTGACGGGATCGGCATCGGGACTCGGCGCCGCCACCGCGCAAATCCTCGCCACGCAGGGCGCGCGCCTCATCATCAATTATTCCAACAGCAAGGCGGAAGCCGAGGCGACCGCGGAAGCCTGCCGCAAGCAGGGCGCCGAGGTGCTGGTGGTGCAGGGCGACGTCTCGCGCGATGAGGACTGCAAGAAGATCGCAGCCGCCGCGCAGGGCTGGGGCCGCCTCGACGTGCTCGTCAACAATGCGGGCACCACCAAGCATGTGCCGCATCACGATCTCGACGGCCTGACCGCGGAAGATTTCCAGCGCATCTATGCCGTCAACACCATCGGCCCGTTCCAGATGGTTCGTGCCGCGCGCGCGCTGCTCGAAGCCGGCGCGAAGGCATCTAGCCGTCCGTCGGCGGTAGTGAACGTCTCCTCGGTCGCCGGCATTTCCGGCGGTGGTTCGTCGGTCGCCTATGCCGCGAGCAAGGGCGCGCTCAACACCATGACGCAGTCGCTGGCGCGCGCGCTGGCACCGTTGATCCGCGTCAACACGGTGTGTCCGGGCTATATCGATACGCCCTGGTTCACCAAGGGCCGCGGCGAGGCCGGCGCCAAGCAGGTGCGCGATGCCGTGGTGGCGCGCGTGCCGCTGAAGGTCGCCTCGACGGCCGAAGACATCGCCAACCTGGTCTGCTTCCTGGCGAGCCCGGCGTCGAGCAACATGACCGGTGAGTTCGTCCGCATGGACGCCGGCATGCATCTGATTCAGTGACGGAGCGCCGTTGCACAAATGAAAAATGCCCGGGCCTGGCCCGGGCATTTTGATTTTGAACCTGTCGTTGTTCCGTCATTCCGGGGCGATGCGTTAGCATCGAACCCGGAATCTCGAGATCCCGGATTCGATGCTTCGCATCGCTCCGGGATGACGCCTACGGCGTCACCTGTTTCCGATATCCGGGATCACGCGCGCCGCGACCAGCCGGTTCCAGATGAACAGCACCACCAGCGCGCCGATCGTGGCGGTGATGAAGCCGGCGCCTTGTTCGGGACCGTAATGGCCGATCGCCTGGCCGATGAAGGTCGCAAGAAACGCGCCGGCGATGCCGAGCACGGTGGTGAGAATAAAGCCGCTTGGATTGTTCGGTCCCGGCGACAGGAATCGCGCGATGATCCCCGCGACAAAGCCGACGATGATGACCCAGATGATGCCGCCCATGACTGTCGTCCTCCTCAGATGGAATCAACGCTACCGTCAGAGCCTGCGGTGCAGCTCGTCGCCGCTCGGCAGCCGGCCGTCCGGCGTCAGGTGATTGATCGCGTCGGGCAGATACTGGCTGAGGCCCTGCAGCAGTTCGTCGCGCGACAAGCCGCTCTGCGATGCCAGCGAGTTGATCTGGTCGGCGCCGAGCGCATTGGCGAGATCGCCGGGCGCGATCTGCTTGTTGGGACCGTTGCTGACCCAGGAATTGGCCGCGTCGCCATGACCCTTCTGCTGCAATTGATTGAGCAGATCGCCGAGGCCGCCGCTGAGCACGGTGCCGGCTGCGCCGCCGGCGAGCAGGCCGCCGAGGCCGCCCTTCAGCAGATCGCTGAGCCCGCCGCCACCGGCGCCGCCGGGCAGGCCTGCGGTGACGTTGCCGGGAGGAAGCGGCGGCCCCTGCGCCGGCTTCGGCTCAGGGGCGCTCGCGTCCGCTTGGCCGCCGGAGAAATGCTTGACCGCCTTCCAGGCGAGCAGCGCGAGGATCGCCATCGTCATCGGCGACATTCCGCCGCCGCTCGAACTGTCGGATGATGTGCTTGGTGCGCTCGGACCGCGCGGGCCGTTCTGCATGCCGTTGAGTACGTCGAGTAAACCCATGATCGTCTCCTGCCGCAACCGTGCCCCGAGCGGGAAACATAGCTTCCGCCCATGACGGTTACAAGGCGGGCCACCCGGCCCGCGGTGCGTCGAAATAGGCAGGCAACCCAAGGTCTGCTATCGAGCCAATAATGAATGGACGTTTGGCCACATGAACGAGGACCGGCCGATCGGCATTGCGGGCGCGGGAAGCATCGGCTGCTTCGTCGGCGGCACGCTCGCGGCTGCGGGGCGCCGTGTCGTGCTGCTGGCGCGGCCGCGGCTGATCCAGGAGATCGCAGGCAACGGCTTGCGGGTCAGCAGCTTTGACGGCTCCGAGCGGACGGTATCCGCGGACCGGCTCATTGTGTCCGACGATCCGTCGATCTTGTCCGACGTCCAGACCGTGCTGGTGACGGTGAAGAGCGCCGACACCGCTGCGATGGCCGGTGTGATCGCGCGCCACGCGCCTGACGATGCCGCGGTGATCAGCCTGCAGAATGGCGTCGGCAATGTGCCCTTGCTGCGCGACCGTCTGCCGGGCCGCAGGGTGCTCGGCGGCATGGTGCCGTTCAACGTGGTCGCGCTCGGCGACGGCCGCTTCCATCGCTCGACCTCCGGCGACATCGTCATCGCGCAGGATGACGCGGGCACCGCGGCGCGGCTGTCGGCGCCGGGCCTTGCGATCAAGCCCACCGGCAATATCGACGGCGTGCAGTGGGGCAAACTTGTCGTCAATCTCAACAATGCGCTCAATGCGCTGTCCAATATTCCGCTGCGGCAACAGCTCGCGCAGCGCGGCTGGCGACGACTGCTTGCCGATCAGATGGCCGAGGGCCTGGCCGCGGTGCGCGCCGAAGGCATTGCGCCGGTGTCGCCGACGACGCTGCCGTCGAGCTGGATGCCGCCTTTGCTGCGGCTGCCCGATGCGCTGTTCGACATGCTGCTCGGCCGCACCATGAAGATCGATCCCGAGGCGCGCTCCTCGATGTGGGAGGATCTGCAGCGTGGCCGCCGCACCGAGATCGACTATTTGCAGGGCGTGATCACCGCGATCGCGGATCGCCGCGGGCTCGAGGCGCCATTGTCGCGCCGCGTCATCGCGCTGATCCGGAAGGCGGAGGCGGACGGCAAGGGCTCGCCGGGGCTGACGCCCGAACAGATCCGCGATGGCAGTGATGAACGCCGATGATCGTCCGCCACGTCGATCGAACAACAGAGGAGGTGACATCATGAAACGGTCCAGCATCATGCTGCTCACGCTTGTTGCGCTCGCGGCCGGCCCGGTCCGCGCAGCGCCGCCAACCGTGACACCGTCGCCTGGCTATGATGCGCGCTTGCAGGAGCAACGCGCGGCGGCTGCGGCGGCCAGCCGAGCGGCCACGCCTGCGCACAAATCGGTCGCACCCCGACACCACAAGCGCACCCGCGCGCACTGATCCATCACAGAGACGACCTCAGATGAAGCTGCTGTTCCTCGCGCTCACCTTCGTGTTTGGCTTCATCACGGCCGCAGGCGCCGCCGACTATGCCGGCTCGATCAGTGCCTACCGGCGCGCCAACCGCATGCCCGCGGTGAAGCTCGACGCGAAGCTGAACGCGATGGCGCTGAAGCAGGCGCAGGCGATGTCGGCGACCGGATCGGTCAGCCACTCCGCGGCCGGCAGCTTCTTCACGCGCATCGCGCCGCTGAAGAAGCAGCGCGCCGCCGAGAATATCGGCGCCGGCTTCATCGCCTTCGCCGAGATGCTGAAGCAGTGGGAGAACTCGCCGGGCCATCGCGAGAACCTGCTGATGCCGGGCGCCAAGCGCGTCGGCGTCGCCTTCGTCGACAATCCGAAGTCGCCGTACCGCAGGTTCTGGGCGATGGTGATTACCGATTGAGCCTGCGGTGTCATTCCGGGGTCTCGCTTGCGCGAGCCCCGGAATGACCAAGCGAACCGTCAGTTTCGCTTCGCAACCTTGGTCGGTGGCGGCGGTGTCGGCGTGAACAGCTTCTTCAGGCCGTCCAATCCCTCGGAAAGCCGCGGCCATTCGCAGGAGAACGTACCCTTCACGCAGTTGCTTGCTCGCGGCCGCGGCTCGGGAATGGGGACGGCAGCGACCCGCGGCTTGACCGGCCTTGCGGCGGGGACGGGGACTTTCGCAGTCTCACTGCGCACCGGCTCATTGTGCAATGACGCCTGCTGGATCTGCGGCGGCCGCGCCGGCTGTGTCTCCTGCCGCTCGAGTTGCTTCGCATTGAACGCCGCGACGATACGCGAGCGGCGCTGCTGCTCGAGATAGCCGGTATATTCCTGGTCGATCTTCTTCTGCTCGTCCGGCGTCGGATTGGGACCGGCGATGTCGAAGCTGCGGTCCTGCATGAAGTCGTAATAGGTGTAGCCACCGCCGGGCTTGCGACGGCCGGCGAACTTGGCGTTGCACTCGGCGAGTTGCGCGGTTTTGTCTTCCCTGGTCTTCGCCTTCTCGGCGAGGTCGGCGCAGTCCTCGAAGTCCTTCGGGCCGCCGCGCCACCATTGCGCGTGCGCGCTCATCGGCGCCAGCACGCAAGCGACGGCGAAAGCGGCAACAGCCAACGTCGATGATCGTGACGGCATCACGGACATTGAGACCAAACCCGAACGACACAGAGTGAGCAGATTGTCGCCATTTTAGTGACACTTGTCACCCGGGAACCCGACGATTTTCCTGACCTGTGGAATGTTGCCGCGGCTGCCTTCGCGATTGGAATAATTGAAGAATCTCATCGGAACGGGCCGGAGATCAGAACAATTCGCCTTTAATCGTTCACTTCACCCTGTGCAGCAACGCAACCAGTTCCGCCTGCCGGTGGGTGCCGGTCTTCTGGAAGATCGTCTTGAGCTGATTGCGCGCGGTGGCAAGGGCAACGCCGGCCGCCTGCGCGGCCGCTTCGACCGAATCGCCGCGCGCAAGCCGCGCGGCGAGGCGTGCCTGTGCCGGCGTCAGTTCGAACGTCGCCGCCAGCAGCGCCTGATCGAACGCGGCGCTGCCTTCGAGATCGCGGATCAACAGGATCGCACGCGCCCCGAGGAACGGCGAGCGCGCCGCCGGAGGCACCGGTTGGATCTGGATCACGATCGGCCGCTTGTCGATCCTGCGCACCACGATCGGCGACGACGGCAATGGGTTCAGGTCCGAGCTGTGGGCCAACTGATCGATCAGTCTGGTCAGATCGGCATTGGCCTGTCGGTCGAGCAGGGTGAGGCGATTGTTGCGGATCGCAAGGTCGTAGCCGAGGCAGCGTTCCGCCTGGCTGTTCATGCCGATGATGGTGCCGAAGCGGCCGACGGCAATCGCAGCGACCTGGATCAGATCGAGCGCGCCGGTGATGCCCGAGAGCGCGGAGCGGCCGACGACGGCGGAGAGCGTCGCGGCTTCCGTGAGCGGCGCCGACACCCTTTGCAGCGCCTTGATCTCGTCGGCGTCGAACAAGCCTTCCCTGGGCGAGCGCTGGATCGTCAGTGCCCACAACGCCGGGCCGGAGTGGAAGCCGATCGCCGCGAACCATTTCAGTCCAAACTCGCCGAGCGTGGCGTAGAGCGGATCGCGCAGCATCTCGGTTTCGGATTCGAACAGATCCGCATCGGTGATGACATCGACACCGGCATGCATCAGCGGCACGCCGCGGGCCGCGCGGATGTCGGTGAGGTGAAGATTGTGCGGGAAGTAGGTCTTGGTGAAATACTCGGTGATCGAGTCCGTGCGCGGAATGTCTTCAGTGCGGATATCGCTCTGAAGCATCGCTGCGCCGGTCGCGCCGACGACGGCGCAGACCTCGTCCATGAAGGACGGCCAGGTCGAGGGATCGAGAACCACATCGCCGAGGCGCGCGGTCACATCGTCAAGCCTGTGCAGATCGACCAAAATTCAGCTCCGCCGATGCAAACAGCGTTGTTTTGTCAGGCGAAACAGGCTGCACCTCGTTGCGCCCGGTACCGGGCATAAGAAAACCCAGGGGCCCGATATGCAAGTTAAATCAGCGACAGGCTAGGGGCCGGGTCCGCAAGCGCTGGCGAAACATGATCGAAAATCGGCGGGTCCCGCTGGCCGGTGCGATCCGGCGGCTACGATAAGTGACCATCGTCACGGTGGTCGGCTTCGGTCAGCGCCACGCGGCAGAAGCTGGCGGCGATCGCGACGACTTCCTCCACGGCCTGCGGATATTGCTTCGACACCCAGCGCAGCGCGATCGAGATGACGGCGCCGACCATGCCGACCGAGAGCAGCGAGGCGGCAGCGCCCTTGTCGCTGCGCTTCGGGTCGAGCGCAGGCGGCACCAGGATGTCGCTGAAGACGCACAAGGCGTCGAGCTTGACGGCATCGACCGCCGGACTGATGCCTGAAATTTCCAGCAGAAAGACCCGCGCGGGCTTTGGGTGCTGCTTCAGCCGCGTGAAATAGAGCGTCAGCGCCGCGCGCAGCCTCATCTCGGCATCGTCGCCTGCGGCTGCGGCGGCCGCGGTCATTTCGTCGTGCAGGTGGCCGACGACATGGCCGTAGGCGGCGATCAGCAGAGCCTCGCTGTTGGCAAAGGACTCGTAGAAATAGCGCTCGGTCAGCTCGGCCGCCTCGCAGATCGCCTTCACGGTGGCGCCGCGATAGCCGACCTCGCCATAGATCTCGATCGCCGCATCGATCAGCTTGAGCCGCCGCTCGGTGCGGCGTTCCTCGGCGTCCATACCGCCGTAAAGGCGGGCTTTCCGGCTGCTTGCCATGAAAGTGTATTGACACGAGGCATTGTCAGATGTCAAGTTATCTGACAATATGTATTGTCAGTAGTGCTACCGGAGGGTCAGGGCGTGTCCGTTCATTTCGACGTGTTGATCGTGGGTGCCGGGCTGTCGGGCATCGGCGCCGGCTACCATTTGCAGGCCAACTGTCCGGACCGCAGCTACGCCATCCTCGAAGGCCGCGATTGCATCGGCGGCACCTGGGATCTGTTTCGCTATCCCGGCATCCGCTCCGACTCCGACATGTACACGCTCGGCTATTCGTTCCGGCCGTGGACCGAGCCGAAGGCGATCGCCGATGGCCCGTCGATCCTGAACTATGTGCGCGAGACCGCGCGCGTCTACGGCATCGACAAGAACATCCGCTTCAACCACCGCGTCGTGCGCGCCGACTGGTCGTCCGCCGACTCGCAATGGACGGTCGAGGTCGAGCGCGGGCCGGAGAAGACGATCGAGCGCTTCACCTGCAACTTCCTGTTCATGTGCAGCGGCTACTACAAATATGAACACGGCTACACGCCCGACTTCCCCGGCATCGCCGATTTCGCCGGCCGCGTCGTCCATCCGCAGAAATGGACCGACGACATCGACTATGCCGCCAAGAAGGTGGTGGTGATCGGCAGCGGCGCGACCGCGGTGACGCTGGTGCCGGAAATGGCCAAGACCGCCGCCCATGTCACGATGCTGCAGCGTTCGCCGACCTATGTCGTGGCGCGGCCGGACGAGGACAAGGTCGCCAACTGGCTGCGCGCGCGGCTGTCCGCGAAACTCGCCTACGGCCTCACCCGTTGGAAGAACGTGCTGTTCGGCATGTATTTCTACCGGCTCTGCAAGCGCGATCCGGAGCGCGTCAAGAAGCTGATCCTCGGCGGCGTGCGCCACGCGCTCGGCCCCGACTACGATGTCGCCACCCATTTCACGCCGCGCTACAATCCGTGGGACCAGCGGCTTTGCCTGGTGCCGAACGGCGATCTGTTCCAATCGCTGCGCAACGGCAGATCGTCCGTCGTCACCGACCAGATCGAGACCTTCACGCGTGGGGGCATCAAGCTCAAGAGCGGCAATGTGCTCGACGCCGACATCGTGGTGACCGCGACCGGCCTCGATCTGCAGGTGCTCGGCGGACTCGAGATCAATGTCGACGGCGCGCGAGTCGATCTGTCGAAGACCATGAACTACAAGGGGCTGATGTACTCGGGCGTGCCGAACCTCGCCGCCGCCTTCGGCTACACCAATGCGTCCTGGACGCTGAAATGCGACCTGACCTGCGAATACGTCTGCCGCATGCTCAACCACATGAAGGCGCACGGCTACGCGCAGGTGACGCCGCGGCGGAACGATCCTGATGTCACCGAACTGCCCTGGGTGGATTTCTCATCGGGCTATATCCAGCGCGCCGCCGCCAGGTTCCCCAAGCAGGGCTCGCGCCGGCCGTGGCGGCTCTACCAGAATTATGCACTCGATATCATGACGCTGCGCTTCGGCTCGCTGAAGGATGAGGCCATCGAGTTTCTCCCGGCGCGTCGGGCCAGCGCGGATGCCGCCTCGAATCCGGCACGCCAGGTGGCGTAACGCGCGACACGCCAAACCTCGCGTAACTTCGCGCGCGCCCGATGTGGCGCGGGCTGGCGATCACCCGGCAGCTCTGCTATGGGATGGCGACGCCCGCATGCTTCGCTGCGGGCGGTGCGGTCCCGTAGCTCAGCCGGATAGAGCGACGGTTTCCTAAACCGTAGGTCGGAAGTTCGAGTCTTCCCGGGATCGCCATTTTTCGCTCACCGCGCGCTGCCGGCGAGGCTTTTCAACATGCATTCCGGCGCGATCTGCCCGGCGTTCGCTCCCCCCAAGTTCACCCGAGATCGAGTTCACCCCAAATTAGGGAAAGCCCGGGACAATGGGGAGGGGGCACCGGAAGACCGCGCGTATGCGAGCTAGCGTTCCAGAACGGGTTGAGCAGGGGGGCAGTGATGCCCTTCGCGATCAGCTGCGTTCAAAGGGGCGGCCGCTCGTCGTCGATGTCGACGAGGTCATGGTGCGGGGAAGCTCCGTCCCCGCCGATATCGCATCCGATCTGATCCGCCGCCTTCGCGCTTTCGCCGCGGCGATCACCGCTTCCTTCGGGTCGCAACCGCGATCAGCGCATGGTGCAGATCCATCGGGGTTCGATCCGTCCCGGGCGCAATTCGACCACGACGCGGTGAGGTTCCTGCTGCAGGTGCTGGGCGAAGGCCGCCCGGTCTACCTTTGCTCGGAAACCTATCCCGAGCCGTTCGTCAGCGCGGTCGCCCAGCATCTCGGCGTCTTCACCGCCTGGGCCGCCGCGCCGGAGCGTCAATTGCCGCCGGCGCAATGCGAAGAGCTGCCGCCCGTGCTTCGCCAGGGCTTTGACTACATCGGTAGCGCGGCGGTCGCGTTGCCCGATTCCGCATCGCGCCTCGCGCGCTCCGCTCGATCCCAGCCGTCCGCGCCCGCGCGGGTCGGCATGCGCGTCAATATGCGCAGCTGGCTGAAGCTGTTCAGGGTGCATCAATACGCCAAGAACGCTCTCGTGCTGGTGCCGCTGCTGACCGCACACAAATTCGCATTGGGATCGGCGGCGACGTCGCTGTTTGCGGTGATCGCATTCTCGCTCTGCGCGTCGGGCGCCTACATCCTGAACGACCTTCTCGACGTCGAGGCCGACCGCGCGCATCCGACCAAGCGCAACCGCCCGATCGCAAGCGGCGCCATCCCGGCATCGCGGGCCGTCGGCGCGATGGCCCTGGCGCTGGTCGCCGCATTTGCGATCGCCTTGTCGATATCGATCGAGTTCGGCGGCGTCCTGCTCGGCTATTTCGCGCTGACCACCTCCTATTCGTTCTGGCTCAAGCGCATCGCGACCGTCGACGTCGTCGTGCTCGCCACGCTTTACACTGTCCGCGTGATCGGCGGCGCCGTCGCGATCAGCGTGCCGATGTCGGAATGGCTGCTTGCGTTCTCGCTGTTCATCTTCATGTCGCTGGCGCTGGTGAAGCGCTATATCGAGCTCGCCGGCCAGCCGGACGGCGCCGTGCTGGCGGCGCGCGGCTACCAGGTCGAAGACAAATCGATGATCGCGATCCTCGCCGCCGCGTCAGGCTTCAACGCCGTCGTGATCTTCACGCTCTACATCTCGTCCGATACGGTGCGCGCGCTTTACAGCCATCCGCAACTGCTCTGGGTCGGTTGCCCGATCTTGATGTACTGGATCGGCCGCGTGATGCTGTTCGCGCAGCGCGGATTGATCGACGACGATCCGGTCATCTTCGCGCTCAGGGATCGCGTCAGCTGGGTCGCGCTCGGCGCGATCGGCGCCATCATGCTCGCCGCCATCTAGCGATGCCGGCGGCTGCGTTACCAGCACCTGTGCCATCGGCCTCCAATCCGGGCGGCATTGGCCTGTCCGGCTGGGGCAACTATCCCAGGGCGTCGTCCGAACTGCTGGCGCCGCAGACGCCCGCGGGCGCGCAGAACCACCTGCTTGCGCGGTCCGGCGTCGTCGCGCGCGGGGCCGGGCGGGCCTATGGCGATGCCGCGATCGGAACGCAATCCACGATTTCGTCGCGCGGCCTGAACCGGATGCGGAGCTTCGATGCCGCAACCGCGCGATTAACGGTCGAAGCCGGCGTGACCATCGCCGACATCCTTGCCGTTTTCGAGCCGCGCGGCTTCTTCCTCAAAGTCGTGCCCGGCACGAAATTCGTGACGGTCGGCGGCGCGATAGCGGCCGACGTTCACGGCAAGAACCATCATCGCGATGGCGGCTTCGGCACCATCGTCGATTCGTTTCGCCTCGCGCTGCCTGGCGGCGAGATCGTCACCTGCTCGCGATCGGAAAACGCCGCGCTGTTCGCGGCGACACTGGGAGGCATGGGCCTGACGGGCATGATCCTCGACGCGACGCTGCAACTGCTGCCGATCGAGACCGCCTGGCTGCGGCAGGATACCCGCGTCGCCGGCAATCTCGACGCGGCGATCGATCAGCTGGAAAGCAGCGCATCGACCACCTATTCGGTGGCCTGGATCGACTGCCTCGCGCGCGGCGCGGCGCTCGGCCGGTCGCTGGTCTATCTCGCCGAGCACGCCACGCGCCGCGACAAGGATATGCTGGGACCCGGCCTCGAAGCGTTTCCCAGCCTCCGCACGTCGCGGCTCGCGGTCCCGGAGCTGTTTCCGGGATGGCTGCTCAATCGCGCATCGATGCGGGCGTTCAACGAGCTGTACTTCCGCCGCGGCGCCGCGCATCCGGGCAAGCCGCGGCTGGTCCATTGGGACCCGTATTTCTTTCCACTCGATGCGATCACCGACTGGAACAGGATCTACGGCCGGCGCGGCTTCGTGCAATATCAATGCGTGATCCCGCTCGACCGCGCGCGCCGCGTTCTCGCCGAAATTCTCGATCGCGTGTCGCGGCGCGGCGATGCGTCGTTTCTCGCGGTGCTCAAGCAGCTCGGCGAAGGCAGCGGGCCGATGTCGTTTCCGCTCCGCGGCTACACGCTGACGATGGATTTTCCCGTCACCGACGCGCTGTTCGGGTTTCTTGACCAGCTCGACGCGCTGGTGGTCGACGCCGGCGGCCGGCTCTACCTCGCCAAGGACGCGCGGCAGTCTCGGGCGACATTCGAATCCGGATATCCCGGCCTTGCGGCCTTGCGGGACATCCGCCAGCAGATCGGGGCGAACAGTCGCCTCGTGTCCCATCTTTCAGCACGGCTTGGAATTTGATGACCGGCACAAAATCAATTCTGGTGATTGGCGGCAGCTCGGACATCGGGCATGCGACCGCGCTGCGCTATGCGAGGGAGGGATGGCGCGTGATGCTCGCCGCTCGCGATATCGGGGCGGCACAGCGCAATGCGGACGACATCAAGACACGAAGCGGTACCGAAACCCCGGTTGTCGCGCTCGACGTGCTGCAGACCGGGCAGCTTGCCGGCTTCGTCGCCGGTCTTTCGCCACTTCCAGACACCGTCGTATGCGTTGTCGGGGAGCTCGGCGATCAGCAGCGTGCTGAGACCGATCCCGAGCTTGCGACGAAGATCATGCGTACCAATTTCGAGGCGCCCAGCCTGCTGCTCGAACTGTTCGCGCAAGCCTTCGCGACGCGCGGCTCGGGAACCATCGTCGGCGTGAGCTCGGTCGCCGGCGATCGCGGCCGGGCCTCGAACTATTATTACGGCGCGGCCAAGGCCGGCTTCTCGCAATTCCTGTCCGGCTTGCGCAACCGCCTGGCGCTTGCGGGCAAGGTCCGTGTCGTCACCGTCAAGCCGGGATTCGTGCGGACCAGGATGACGGCGCATATGAAGCTGCCGGCTCCCCTGACGGTGCAGCCGGATCGGGTCGCGGAGGATATCTTCCGGGCCGATGTGACCAGGCCGCGTGACGTGATCTATGTGGCCCGCCGCTTCCGCCTGGTGATGGCGATCATCTGCGCGCTGCCGGAGACGATCTTCAAACGGATGCGTATCTGATGCCCGACGTCGCCGCCAACCACGCGTCGTTCCCGCGATCCAGCGCGATCCGGCAGAGCGTCCCGCTTGTGACGGCATCGCTGTGGCTCATGCTGTTCGCGGCGACGCTGATCTTCAGCGTCACGCTCTGCGACGGCCGGCTGATCTTCACCCTCGACGATCCCTACATCCACCTCGCCGTCGCCGATCACATCCGGTCCGGCGGCTACGGCGTCAATGCGTCCGAGGTCTCGTCGCCAAGCTCGTCGATCATCTGGCCCTATCTGCTGGCCGTGACCGAGACGTTGCATCTTGGCGCATTCGGTCCGCTCCTGATCAATGCCGCGGCCGCGGCAGCGACCGTCGTGGCTTTCCTGCGCATTCTTGAATCGGCTGAACTGCTTGGCCCCGGCCGGGAGAAGCCGCTGCTGTTTTTCGTCGCGCTGCTCGCCATTTTTTCGTCAAGCGCGATCGCCCTGCCGATGACCGGCATGGAGCACAGTCTTCACGTTTGGGCCACGGTCGCGACCTTCGGCGGCCTGACCGAAGCCGCGCGCGGACGGTCGCCGACCGCCATGCATTTCGCGGCGCTGGTGCTGCTGCCGCTGATCCGCTTCGAGGGAATCGCGTTTGCCATCGCGGCGATGATCGGGTTTGCTCTGCTCGGCCAGCGCCGTTTTGCGGCCGCGGCCGCCGCCGTGATGCTCTGTGCGTTCGCCGCGTACTTCGCGCGAATGGTAGCGCTCGGTCTTCCGCTTTTGCCGAGCTCGGTGTTGCTCAAATCGCGCATCGCCGAATCCGGCTATGAAGGAACCGGCGTGTTCGCCTCCATCCTCCGCAATCTCGGCGACGGCTTCGCTAATCCCGCCGGCTTCAGGCTGATGCTGCTCGGTCTTGCGCTCGCCGGCGTGATGGCGCTGCTGCGCTCCGACCGCGGCGCCCTGATCGTCTGTGCGACGGTGCTCGCCGCGATCGCTGCGCATCTCGGCTTTGGCCAATATGGCTGGTTCTACCGGTATGAGGTTTACATCGTTGCGCTTGCGGTGCTGGCGCTGCTCTACGCGGTTGCACGCGCGCGAGCGGTCTTGAGCGTCCCGCAATGGACCGCCGCGACGCTCGCCACCGTCGGGCTGGCCAGTTTTGCCAGCGTGGGCTATGCCAGCGCCGCGCTGGAGACGCCGTTTGCCTCGCGCGGCGTCTACGAGCAGCATTATCAGTTGGGGCGCTTCGCCCAGCAGCTCTACCGGCGGCCGATTGCCGTGAACGATCTTGGGCTCGTTGCCTGGGGAAATCCGAACTTTGTGCTGGATCTGTGGGGGCTCGGTTCGGAGCGCGTGCGCAAGGCGAAGCGCGCCGGCCGTTACGGCCCGGCCGAGATGGCCGCGCTCGCCGACGAGTATCATGTCGGCGTCGCCATGATCTACGACAGCTGGTTTGCGCAGGGCGTGCCGGCGAGCTGGAGGAAGGTCGCGATCCTTCACACAATCCCGGTGACCGGCGCGCGCGGTGACGTAAGCTTCTACGTCACGCCCGCCGCGGAGCCGCAGCTCGTCGCCGGCGCGCTGAAGGCCTTCGCGTCGACCCTGCCGGCGCGCGATCGTCTCGAAATGGTGGCGCCGTGAGCGCTGCGTGATCGTGGGGGCGCACCGGGTGCTCAAATCCTCGCAAGAGGCCCCTGCGCCGGAACGGGAGAGCCGCTGCTTGACTCGCGCAGCAGGATTGCGACGATCAGCGTGGTCAGCGCGGCGATCCCGAAGCCTCCGATCGAAAGTACGTCGACCCAATGGACGTCCGTGCGGGGCGTGTTGTTATGGACCGTGTGCATGTAGCCGAAGGCTCCGATCGGTATCGGCGCGGCATAGATGATCGCACGTTCCCACTCGCGGGCCTTGGCCTGAAGCGCCGGCAACAGCAGCGCCATTCCGACACTGAAGATCAGGAAGTCATAATCATACGCATAGGGGCTGATGCAGACCGATACGATCGCGGTCAGGCCGAGACTCTCGCGCACCGGCATCTTGCGGTAGACCGCGACCAGCACGATGCCGAGCGCAAGGACGGCGACGATGCCCTGGCCGATAAACGCTGCCGATGCGGAGAACCCCGTGGTTCGCAACGCGGCATAGGTCGAGACCATTCGATACAGCGGATAATAGGCTTCCCGCAGGAATACCGACGAATCATGCACGCTCTGCAGCATCACGGTCCAGATCTGCATGCCGAACAGCACTGTGCAGATCGCCGAGCTGATCAGCACGACGGCGCCGGCCGTCATCACGACGATCCACGAGCGCCGCAGGATGGCATAGAGTGCGAAGGCAACGGCGAAATGCGGCTTGATGATCATGAGACCAAGGGCCACGCCTGCGAGCATCGGCCGCTCTTCGAAGTACAGGCACACCAGTCCGATCAGTGCGGCAGTAAGGAAGCTGTTTTGACCGCATGCCAGCGTGACCCCGATCGTCGGAAAGAAAACGATCAGCACGAGCACGAACCGATTTCCGGCAATGCGCCGCAGCACCGCGAGGTAAACAGCCAGCGTCGAGGCCATGAACAACAGATAGGCCATTCCGAACGGGACCAGCGCGAACGGAGCCAGCAGCAGGTTGAATTGCGGCGGATAGGTCCACGGCATGAAGCCGTCGTGTCCGCCCGACGCCTGCTTCTCGATGATGGCGAGCTTCGCGAATTGATAAGCCTGGTCGAGGTCGCCGAGCCACACCAGCTTGGCGGTAATGTAGAAGGCGGCGAAGTCGACCAGTTCACGGCCGTGCCCGAGCCCCAACTGGGAGAACCACACAACCTTGAACAGGAGGGCGGCGACCAGCATCACGAGGATTCCGCGCGTGTAGTTGGTGCGCTTCGAGTCCGTCGACTGAATGGTTTCGAGCGTTGTTGCGAGCATCAAGCCGAGCCCTGTGATGGCAACCCAAGCTAGATTGAATAGGTTAAGCAGTCGAAAAATTGCAGGGAGAGGGCGGTTGGTCGCCTGACAGCCGCAGGGATGCATGAAATCGGACGGTGGAGGCTGGAACCGGACGGTATCTCGGTGTCTGGATGCGACTTTCGCTGGACGCTCCGTCGGCGGCAGTGATAACGGCTGACAAGAACCATCTCACGACGGACCGAATGCCGAAACCGCCGCCTCCTTCCAATCGCGGGCCCAGCCCATCTCCGGTCCTGCAACGCGCCGTGGTCGCGTTGCAGATGGGACAGGTCGTCGAAGCCGAGCGGCTGGCGGCGGAGGTCTTGAAGGCAAACCGGACCGATGTCGGCGCGGCCTCGATCCTGGCGCGGGCGCTGATGATCCAGAACCGCAACGAGGAGGCGATCGCGCCGCTCGAGCGAGCCGTGCGCCGCGTCGAGGATCCCGGCCTCGAGACCCTGCTCGGCGCAGCGCTCGGCGGTGCCGGCCGCGGCAGCGAGGCGATCGATGTGCTGCGGCGAACCACCGCGCGGCGGCCGCCGTACCTGCCCGCATTCCAGGCGCTGGCAGGGCAATTGCACTCGGCCGGCCGCATCGACGAGGCGGTTGCCGTCATCGAGAGCGCGCTCGTTCTCGCGCCGGGGAGCCTCGAGTTTCAGCTGCTGCTGGCGCAGCTGCTGCCCCAGCGCAATGAGCGTGGCCGGGCGCGCGAGATTCTGGAGAAGCTGCGCAACGCGGCGCCGGGACATCCCGATGTTCTGGCCGCGCTCGCGCGTGTGCTGCTGCTCGATGGCGAATATGCTGCCGCGGCGGATCTCTACCGCCAGGTGGTGGCGCAGCGCCCCGACGACCCGCTGACGCGTCTCAGCTTCTCCGCCAGTCTTCTGGAAATGGGCGACCGCGCGGCCGGCGAGGCCAATCTGCGTCTCGCATTGCGCGGCCGGCCGCAAATGATCGGCCGCACGACCGCCGCGCTGATCATGTCATCGCACGGCCGCTTCTTCTTCCGTCGCAGCGCCTTTGCGGAATTTCTGAGCTAGAGCGTTTAATGGCTGAGCACGCGGCGGAGCGGACGGCGGCACGAGTTGCGGGGCGCGAGGTTTTGGTCGTGCAGGATACGAGCGAACTTGCGCTGGGAGGCCGTCGTGCCAAGGCCGACGGCTACGGCCCGGTCG
>NZ_JADYVV010000086.1:0-38218 GCF_020194035.1 Bradyrhizobium sp. BRP56 | reverse complement strand
TTCGATCGCTGTATTGCCGCTCGGATCGCGTGCGTGGTCGTGGCGCTGCCATGGAGTATCTGGCCCATAGGTCCTCCCGGAATGAAGGACCAGTTTGGCTGATTCCCCCACACTCCGGGACCAGACACCTAGGGCATTACCGCACCGGACCCGCTTCCGGGCATGGGTATGCGCCTGGAACCGCGGTTTTGCGGCTTGATCGCGGGCTTTTTAGTTGCCATCTGACTCCTTGATTTGACGCGTTTTCTTCGCGAACCGGTGTCACTTCGCTCGAAAACGCTATAATGGAACCCAACGCGCCGGCCTTGAACCGGCGACGCCGGAGACAGCAGATGTTCATTCAGACCGAAGCAACGCCCAATCCCGCCACGCTGAAATTCATTCCGGGCCGCATGGTGCTCGACAGCGGGACGATGGAATTTTCCTCGCCCGAGTCCGCCGCGCGCTCGCCGCTCGCCGAACGGCTGTTCGCCGTATCCGGCGTCACCGGCGTGTTCTACGGCGGCGACTTCATCACCGTGACCAAGGCGGACGGCGACTGGCAGCACCTCAAGCCCGCGATCCTCGGCGCGATCATGGAGCACTACATGTCCGGCGCGCCGCTGCTCGCCGACGGCACCGCGGCCAGCGACGACGCCCGCGATGAGGAAGACGAGTTCTTCGACGAGGCCGACGCCGAGACGGTCGAGCAGATCAAGGACCTGATCGAGACCCGCGTGCGTCCCGCGGTCGCCAATGACGGCGGCGACATCACCTTCCGCGGCTTCAAGGACGGCATCGTCTACCTCAACATGAAGGGCTCCTGTGCCGGCTGCCCGTCATCGACCGCAACCCTGCAACACGGCATCCAGAACCTGCTCCGGCACTTCGTGCCCGACGTGCAGGAAGTCCGGCCGATGTGATGGAGCGGCGAATGGCGAGTGGCGAATCGCGAATAGCATTCTCCGCAAGACCCCTGTTCGCCATTCCCTATTCGCTATTCGCCCTCCCATGATGATTCTCGCCATCGATACGGCGCTCGACGCCTGCTCCGCGGCGGTGCTCGACACCACCTCCGGCAATACAATCGCCATTGAATCGCAGGCGATGCAGCGCGGCCATGCCGAGGCGCTGATGCCGCTGATCGCTCGGGTGATGAAAGAGAGCGGCATCGGCTTTGCCGGGCTCGACCGCATCGCCGTCACCACCGGCCCCGGCAGTTTCACGGGCCTGCGCGTCGGCCTCTCGGCGGCGCGCGGCCTGGCGCTGGCCGCAGAAAAGCCGGTGGTCGGACTGTCGACGCTCGCCGCCTACGCTGCGCCTGTCGTCGCCGAGAATGGCGCGGCTGCGATCCTGTCAGCGATCGATGCGCGGCATGATCACGTCTATTTCCAGCTGGTCGGCGGCGACGGCAGTCCGATCATCAAGCCGAAGGTGGCGCCGATCGCGGAAGCGCTCGAGGCCTCCCAACACGGCGCGCTGCATCTGGTCGGCAACGCAGCCAATATCCTCGCCGAGCGTTGGCCCGCCGACGCCGCACCGCCGGTCAAGGTCGACCGGCAGCCCGCGCCCGATATTACCTGGGTCGCTTGGATCGGCGCGGCCGTGGATCCTGAAACCGCGCCGCCGCGGCCGTTCTATCTGCGCGCGCCCGACGCCAAGCCGCCGAAGGACCGGCTCGAAATCAGCACGCCGCGATCGACATGATCGGCTGGCTGTCACGATGGTGGGGCGGCGGTCCGCCCGCGGTCGAGCCCGCATCGCTGCGCGATGCGGCGCGGCTCGCGCAATTGCACGGCGCGTCGTTTCATCGCGGCTGGGGCGAGGGCGAATTCGAGGCGATGCTGACCGAGCGCAACACGCTGGTGCACCGGCTGCGGCAGGGACGCAAGGTGATCGGCTTTGCCGTCTCACGGATGGCAGCGGACGAAGCCGAAATTCTGTCGATTGCGATCGATTCCAATCAGCGCGGCCGCGGCCTGTCGCGCGACCTGCTGCTGACCCATCTCGGCCATCTTGCCGGCCGCGGCATCCGCACCATCTTCCTCGAGGTGGAAGAGAACAATCAGCCGGCGCGACGGCTCTACGAAAAGGCCGGATTCGGCGTGATCGGCCGCCGCGAACGCTACTACAAGCAGCCCGGCGGGGAACATTTGAACGCGCTTCTGATGCGCCGCGACTTGTCGTAACATCGGCGCGATGGCAGAACAGCGCCCTGCTCTGCCATCGAAGGCTCAAGGACTGGCCAAGGACCTGCCAAGGACCCATGACGACGGTGAAAATCACGCCTGCGCAGAAGAATACCGGCATCGAGGCGCGCTGCGCCGCGACCGGCATGCGCATGACCGAACAGCGCCGTGTGATCGCACGCGTGCTGGCGGAGGCCATGGATCACCCTGACGTCGAGGAGCTCTACCGCCGCTGCGTGGCGGTCGACGACAAGATCTCGATCTCGACTGTCTATCGCACCGTCAAGCTGTTCGAGGATGCCGGCATCATCGAGCGCCACGACTTCCGCGAGGGCCGCGCGCGCTACGAGCAGATGCCCGAGAGCCATCACGACCACCTGATCAATCTGCGCGACGGCAAGGTGATCGAGTTCACCTCCGAAGAGATCGAGAAGCTGCAGGCCGAGATCGCGCGCAAGCTCGGCTACAAGCTGGTCGATCACCGTCTCGAGCTGTATTGCGTCCCGCTCGACGAAGACAGCAAGTCGTAAGCCGGGTGAGTTTCGACCTCGTCATCTTCGATTGCGACGGCGTGCTGGTCGACAGCGAGGTGATCTCCTGTCGCGCGCATGCGGAGACGCTGACGCGGCACGGCTTTCCGATTACACCCGACGGCGTGCTGAAGCGCTTCCTCGGCGTGTCCGACCGCGAGGCGCGGCGGATCGTCGAGAGCGAGATCGGCCGCGCGCTGCCCGAGACCTTCGAGGCCGAGGTCAAGCACGCGACGCTGAGTTTCTATGCCGACGATCTCAGTGCGATCGCGCATGTCGGCGAGGCGATCGCCGCGCTCGGCTTACCGAAATGCGTGGCGTCGAGCGGCACGCCGGAAAAGATCCATCACGGCCTGACCTGCGCCGGGCTGTACGACCAGCTGGCGCCGCATATTTTCTCCGCCACGCAAGTCAAGCGCGGCAAGCCGGCGCCCGACCTCTTCCTGTTCGCGGCGGCGCAGATGGGTGCCAGCCCGGCGCGTTGCGTCGTGATTGAGGACAGCGTGGCCGGCGTCACCGGCGCCCGCGCCGCCGGGATGACCGTGCTCGGTTTTTACGGCGGCAGCCATTGCACGGCGGAACACGAGGACATGCTGCGCCAGGCCGGTGCGGCCGTCACCTTCGCCGATATGCGGAAATTGCCCGATTTGATCGCCCGGGTGGGGGCCACGGCGAGCGCTGACTGACCCTGCGAGGTCATTCCGGGGCGCGACCGAAGGGAGCGAACCCGGAATCTCGAGATTCCCCGGTGCGCAATTGCGCACCTGAGGTTCGATGCTGACGCATCGCCCCGGAATGACGTCCAGACCGCTGGATTTTCCCCGGTTTAAGCTATATTTCAGCCCCGGCGCCCCGATGGCGCCGTTTCCATTTTTCGCTCTCAGGGTTCCATGACGACGCCGCGCAAGCTGCACATCAAGTCCTATGGCTGCCAGATGAATGTCTACGATGCGCAACGCATGGCGGACACGCTGGCCGGCGAGGGCTTTGTCGAGACCGCGAGCGCCGAAGACGCCGACCTCGTGATCCTCAACACCTGCCACATCCGCGAGAAGGCGTCGGAGAAGGTCTATTCCGAGCTCGGCCGGCTGCGCGTCGCCAAGGACGAGGCTGCGCGGGCGGGCCGCGAAATGAAGATCGCGGTCGCCGGCTGCGTCGCGCAGGCCGAAGGCGCCGAGATCATCCATCGCGCGCCGACCGTCGACATCGTGGTCGGGCCGCAGAGCTATCATCATCTGCCGGAGCTCTTGAAGCGCGCCAAGGCAAACGGCCGCGCGCTGGAAACGGAATTCCCGATCGAGGACAAGTTCGGCTTCCTGCCGCAGCCGAAGCCGGATGCGATCCGCGCCCGCGGCATCTCCGCCTTCGTCACGGTGCAGGAAGGTTGCGACAAGTTCTGCACCTTCTGCGTGGTGCCCTACACGCGCGGCGCGGAGGTCTCGCGTCCGGTCGCCAGGATCATCGACGATGTGAAGCAGCTCGCCGACAACGGCGTGCGCGAATTCACGCTGATCGGACAGAACGTCAACGCCTATCACGGCGAAGGCCCCGACGGCCGCGTCTGGCCGCTCGGCAAATTGTTGCAGCGCCTCGCCGAGATCCCTGGCGTCATGCGGCTGCGCTATTCGACCAGCCATCCGCGCGACGTCGACGACGCCCTGATCGCGGCACATCGCGATTTGCCCGAACTGATGCCGTTCGTGCACCTGCCGGTGCAGTCGGGGGCCGACCGGATCCTTGCCGCCATGAACCGCAAACATACCGCCGATGACTACCGGCGCGTCATCGACCGGTTCCGCGCCGCGCGGCAAGACATTGCTTTTTCATCAGATTTTATCGTGGGCTTCCCCGGAGAGACCGCGGAAGAATTTTCCGCCACCCTCGCGCTTGTCACGCAAATCGGATACGCTGCGGCGTATTCATTCAAGTATTCGCCACGGCCGGGCACGCTGGCGGCGGAGATGCGGGAGACAGTGTCAGCAGCCGAGATGGACGAGCGCTTGGGGCGGCTTCAGGAATTGATCGACAGCCAGCAATCGGCCTTCAACCGGGCCGCGATTGGCACAACGGTCGATGTGCTGTTCGAGCGCGCCGCGCGCAATCCGGGCCAGATCGTCGGCCGCACCGCCTATCTGCAGCCCGCCCATGTGATGGCGTCGCCTGACATCATCGGCCAGGTCCTCCCGGTGAGGATCGACAGCCTCGAGCGCTACAGCCTGATCGGCGAGCTCGCGACGCGACCCGCGCCCGGCCTCATTTCGCAGACCATTGGAGCCTGAAATCCTTGCCCAAAAGCGCATCGGATTCGTCTTCGCTCGCTCCCAGCCGCAAACCTGACCGCGACATGCAAATGCCACCTGAGACCCGGCCCCCTGAAACTCAGGTCGTCATCGATTTCGACGACAACCGCGCGGCATCCGCGCTGGTCGGCCCCTACGGACAAAATCTGGCGCTGATCGAGCGGCGGCTCGGCGTCGTGGTCGATTCCCGCGGCAATCATCTGACCATCGCAGGCTCCCGCGACGGCTGCGACGCGGCGCGGCGCGTGCTGGAGACGCTCTACGCGCAGGCCGTCGAAGGACACGACCTCGATCAGGGCGAGGTCGAAGGCGCGATCCGCGCCGTGATCGCGCAGGGCTCGCTGTTCGAATTCGACAACAAGACCGCCAAGCCGACCTTCGAGACCATCAATCTGCGCAAGCGTCCGGTGCGCGCCCGCACCGCGGCGCAGGATTCCTACATCCGCGCGCTGAAGCGGCATGAGCTGGTGTTCGGCATCGGCCCGGCCGGCACCGGCAAGACCTGGCTCGCGGTCGCCCATGCCGCGCAGCTGTTCGAGCGCAAGGAGGTCGATCGCATCATCCTGACGCGGCCCGCGGTGGAAGCCGGCGAGCGGCTCGGCTTCCTGCCCGGCGACCTCAAGGAGAAGGTCGATCCGTATCTGCGCCCGATCTATGACGCGCTGTACGATCTGATGGATGCCCGCGTCGTCGAGCGCGCGCTGCAGGGCAACGAGATCGAGATCGCCCCGCTCGCCTTCATGCGCGGCCGCACCCTGACCAATGCCGCCATTATCCTCGACGAGGCGCAGAACACCACGACGATGCAGATGAAGATGTTTTTGACGCGTCTCGGCGAGAACAGCCGGATGATCGTCACCGGCGATCCGTCGCAGGTCGACCTGCCGCACGGCCAGGTCTCGGGGCTCACGGAAGCCGTGAAGCTGCTCGACGGCGTCGAGGGCATCGCGCAGGTGCATTTCAAGGCCGAGGACGTCATCCGCCATGAATTGGTGGCGCGCATCGTGGCCGCCTATGAGGGATTGCCGCAAAAGCCGGCAAACGCCAGATCTTGAGACCAATAGCTTCGGCCGCGAGCCCGCACGACGCGGGATCCGGCCATAACGCAGATTTTGAAACCAACGTGTCTGCTTTTCCTGCCACCGAGGTTCTCGTCACCGCCGAATGCTGGCAGGCCGAGCCCAATGCCGACGCGGTGATCCACCGCGCCATCGAGGCTGCCGCCGAAATCGCCGATGCCGATGTCGCCGACGCCGAGCTTGCGGTGATGCTGACCGACGATGCCGGTATCCGCACGCTCAACGCCAACTGGCGCAGCATCGACAAGCCGACCAACGTGCTGTCGTTTCCGGCGCTGCAGCCGGAGGGCGCCGCCGGCGGCGGACCCGACGATGCCCCGCGCATGCTCGGCGATATCGCGATCGCCTATGAGACGACGCGGCGGGAAGCCGATGAAGAGCAGAAACCGTTCGACCACCATTTGAGCCATCTCGCGGTGCATGGCTTCCTGCACCTGATCGGTTACGACCACGAGAACGACGACGATGCCGAGGACATGGAGGCGCTCGAGCGCGAGATCCTCTCTTCCCTCGGCATTCCCGACCCCTATGCGGATCGGATCGCCTGACATGCCGGATTCCGAACCGACCCACGACAACCCGCGCAACGTGAGCAACCTGCCCGCCGTGGTGCACGAGGGCGAGGTGCAGCGCCCGGCGGCCGAGGGCTGGCTGGTGCGCGCGATCCGCACCCTGTTCGGCTGGAAGGCCGGCTCGGTGCGCGACGATTTGCAGGTGGTGCTCGACGCCTCGACGCCCGACGATGTCGGCTTCTCGGCGATCGAGCGCACCATGCTGCGCAACATCCTGTCGCTGAACGAGCGGCGGATCGCCGACGTCATGGTGCATCGCGCCGACATCGTCGCGGTCAAGCGCGACATCCCGCTCGGCGAATTGATGAGCCTGTTCGAGAGCGCGGCGCATTCGCGGCTCGTCGTCTACAACGAAACCCTCGACGACCCCGAGGGCATGGTGCACATCCGCGACCTGCTCGCCTTCATGACCGCGAGAGCCCGCGTCACCGACATGACCAAGACTCGGCGCAAGAAACCGTTCCCGGCCGGGCTCGATCTGCGCAGCGTCGACCTCGCACTGCCGCTGTCGGAAGCCAATATCATTCGCAAGCTGCTCTATATCCCGCCATCGATGCGCGCGATCGACCTGCTGGCGCAGATGCAGGCCTCGCGGATTCATCTCGCTTTGGTGGTCGACGAATATGGCGGCACCGACGGGCTGGTGTCGATCGAGGATATCGTCGAGCAGATCGTCGGCGAGATCGACGACGAACACGATTCGGACGAGCCGCCGTCCATCGTGCGCCAGCCGGACAACTCCTTCATCGCCGACGCGCGCGCCAGCCTCGACGATGTCCGCTCGGTGATCGGCGAGGATTTCGTGATCGGCGACGCCGGCGAGGAGGTCGAGACGCTCGGCGGCTACCTCGTATCGTTCGTCGGGCGCCTGCCGGTACGCGGCGAGGTGATTTCGGGGCCCGGCAATTACGAGGTCGAGGTGCTCGACGCCGATCCGCGGCGGGTCAAGCGCGTGCGCATCACTGCGCGCAAGGAGCGGCCGACGCCGCGCAAGGAGCGCGAGCGGCGCCGCGAGCAGTCGCCGGACTCCGGAAACCCGCAGGCGAATGACAACATGCCGCCGCCCGGCGAGGGAGCCGGTCCGCAGTGAGGCTGTCCGACAAGCTCCGATCGATCGGCCTTGCAATCATCCTGACCTGGGGATGGAAACGCGCCGTCCTCGCGCTCACGGCCGGCGCGCTGTCTGCGCTGGCGATGGCGCCGTTCAACGCCTGGCCGGTTCTGTTTCTCACCTTTTCCATCGCGGTCTGGCTGATCGACGGCAGCGCGGCCGGCCGCTGGCGCGGTCTGCCTGCCGCGGCGCTGTCCGGCTTCTGGTTCGGCCTCGGCTATTTCGTGCCGGGACTGTACTGGATCGGCTACGCCTTCTTCGTCGATGCGGACACCTTCGCCTGGCTGACGCCGTTCGCGGTGCTCGGCCTGCCTGCCTATCTCGCTTTGTTCACCGCCTTCGGCTTCGCGCTGGCGCGGCTGATCTGGCCGCGCGACGCCTCGCGCGTGCTGGCGCTCGCGGTCAGCCTGACGGTTTCGGAATGGCTGCGCGGCCATCTCCTCAGCGGCTTTCCGTGGAATGCGTTCGGGTACGCGCTGACCGAGCCGCTGGCGCTGGCGCAGACCGCGTCGCTGATCGGGCTGTGGGGCATGACGTTCCTGGCCGTCGCGATCTTCGCAAGCCCGGCCGTGTTGATCGACGGCGGCTCGCGCGGCCGCAAGCCGTGGCGCGCGCCGGCGGCCGCGGTGCTGGTGCTGGCTACGATGCTGGCGTTCGGCGTGGTCCGCCTCGCGCAGCAGCCGACCAGGTTGGTCGACGGCGTCAAGCTGCGCATCATGCAGCCCGATTTGCAGCAGGACGCCAAGTTCAACTACTCCGCCAAGGCGGCGGTGATGCAGAAATATCTCACCCTGTCGGATCGCGCCTCCGGGCCGCATGCCACCGGCGTGAAGGATGCCACCATCCTGATCTGGCCGGAATCCGCGTTTCCGTTCTTCCTGACCAAGGAAGCCGACGCGATGGCGCAGATCGCCGACCTGCTTCCGAAGGGAACCGTGCTGATCACCGGTTCGGTGCGCGCGCCCGATCTGCCGCCCGGCGTCCGCGTCACGCGCGCCTATAATTCCATCTACGTCATCGACCACGACGGCAGCGTGCTCGCGGTCTACGACAAGCTGCATCTTGTCCCGTTCGGAGAATATCTGCCGTTCCAGGACTGGATGGAGAAGCTCGGCTTCGTGCAGCTCACCAAGGTGCAGGGCGGCTACATTCCCGGCACGATTCGCCGGACGCTCGATATTCCGAATGCACCGCGCGCCCTGCCGCTGATCTGCTACGAGGCGATTTTTCCCGGCAATGTCGTGAGCCGCGACGACCGTCCCGGCTGGATCGTCAATGTCACCAATGACGGATGGTTCGGAATCTCGACCGGCCCTTACCAGCACCTGCAACAGGCCCGGCTGCGCACCATCGAGGAAGGCCTGCCGATGGTCCGCGCCGCAAATACGGGCGTCTCGGCCGTCATCGACCCGGTTGGCCGGATCGTCGCGCAACTCGGGCTCGGCATCGAAGGCGTGCTGGATGCCGGCCTGCCGGCGGCCATCGCGCCGACGATCTATGCGCGTGTCGGGAACGTCCCCGCCGCTGTGATTGTGATCACAGCCCTGGCGTTCGTGTTGCGGCGGCGGTTTGTGAGGCGAAAACCCTGACGGCCGCATATCGCCGGTTGTCGCGAACCCGAAAAAACGTCGAAATTTACCTCAGTATGATTCCACCAGTTGACAGATCGACCGTGCACTTCGCATTGTACGGGTCCACGCGAAATCACAAGCCAAGTCAGCCCCTTTGCGCAAATTGTCCGCATTTCGTCCCGATCCTCCTTGCAGGATTTGACGGCACCGGCGCCTGAGGCATACTCCACTTCCAACTTGCCTCATCCACGGGCGCGCAATCCCTTAGGAGAGTTGGAGATGTCCACCAAAGCGCCCAATCCTGTTGACAAATATGTCGGCAGCCGCGTCCGTATGCGACGCATCATGCTCGGCATGAGCCAGGAGAAACTGGGCGAGGCGTTAGGCCTGACGTTCCAGCAGGTGCAGAAATACGAGAAGGGCACCAACCGCGTCGGCGCCAGCCGGCTGCAGCAGATCTCAGAAATCCTGCAGGTGCCGGTCTCCTTCCTGTTCGACGGCGGCCCGAGCGGGGTCAAGACCGCCGACGGCTTCAGCGAGGGCGCCTCACCGACTTACGTCTCCGATTTTCTGGCAACCGCCGAGGGCCTGGCCCTGACCCGCGCCTTCACGCGGATTGCGGACGCCAAGCTCCGCCGCAGCATCGTCGAACTGGTCGAGCAGATCGCGGCGCGCGAGGCAGCCGAGCAGGCCTGATTCAGCCATATCCGTTTGAGAGATCGTCAAATCTGGAATATGCCATTCCGGCGCGCGCCAACGCGATGAGCTCAGCTTGAGCATCATCGCGCTTGAGCGCCTCCTTTGAGCATGATTCCGGATCGTGCTTCGGCGCGTGCGCGCAATGACAAAGCGAATTCACAGGCGACGACAACAGCATGTCCAGCAATCCGTTCGAAACCGCCGTGATTCTCGACGGCATCCGCCGCTGGGTCGAGATCGAATCTCCGACCGAGCGGCCCGATCAGGTCAACAAGCTGGCTGATCTCGTCGCGTCGGGCTATCGCGACCTGCCGGCCACGGTGGAGCGCATTGCGGGACGCGACGGCTGCGGCGATCACCTGGTGACGCGCTCGTCCTGGGGCCAGGACGCGCCGGGCATCCTGGTGCTGAGCCATCTCGACACAGTTCATCCGATGGGATTCATCGAACGGTTACCATTCAAGGTCGACGGCGACAGCGCCTTCGGCCCCGGCATCTACGACATGAAAGGCGGCGCCTACCTCGCCTATCACGCATTCCGGCAGGTCTGCGCCGACGATGCGCGCCCGCCGCTCGGCATCACCCAGCTCTACGTATCGGACGAGGAGATCGGCAGCCCGACCTCGCGGGCACTGATCGAGACCGAGGGCCGCAAGGCCAAATACGTGCTGGTGACGGAGCCGGCGCGCGACGGCGGCAAGATCGTCACCGGACGCAAGGGCGTTGCGCGTTTCGACGTGTTCATCAAGGGCGCGCCGGCGCATGCCGGCACGCGCCCCGAGGACGGCCGCAGCGCGATCCGGGAGCTCGGCAATGTGATCCAGGCGCTGGAGGCCATGAACGATCTCAAGCGCGGCGTCACCGTCAATGTCGGTGTCGTCCGCGGCGGCACCAAGCCGAACGTGATCGCCGAAGAGGCCTATGCGGAAGTCGACATGCGCGTGCCGACCATGGCCGACGCCGACGAGCTGGTGCCGAGGATTCTCGGGATCACTTCACGCACCGCGGGCGTCAGCGTGAAGATATCGGGCGAGTTAAACCGTCCGCCCTATGAGAAAAGCAACGCCGGCGCCGCACTCTACGAGCACGCCAGAGGGCTGGCCACCGAGCTCGGCTTCGAGCTGCTGGATGTGTTCACCGGCGGCGGCTCCGACGGCAATTTCACCGCGCCGCACACCGCGACCCTCGACGGCCTCGGCGTCGACGGCAAGGGCGCGCATACCCATTACGAGCAGCTCTACATCTCGTCGATCGAGCCGCGCGCGCGGCTGCTCCACCGTCTCTATCAAACGCTGCGATGACACCGGCTCCAGGCGACCGCGGCGATCGCGATTCTCCCGACGACGGCGCGATGGCGCATGCGCGCGGCTCGTTCTTCGGACGGCGCAAGGGCCATAAGCTGCGCCCGCATCAGGCCGACCTGATCGACACTCTGCTGCCGCATCTGGCCGTCGACATCTCGGCGCCCGCGCCCGAGGCGCTGACCGAGTTGTTCGACGACGGCATCGAGAATGTCAGGCTCGAAATCGGCTTCGGCGGCGGCGAGCATCTGATCGCGGAGGCACAGGCCTTTCCGACCACGGGCTTCATCGGCTGCGAGCCCTATGTCAACGGCATGGCGAAGATCCTGACCCAGATCGAGGCGCTGAATATCGGCAATATCCGCCTGTTCGCCGGCGACGCGGCCGAACTGCTGGCCTGGGCGCCGACGCGTTCGCTTGCGCGCATCGACCTGATCCATCCCGATCCCTGGCCGAAGCGGCGGCACTGGAAGCGGCGCTTCGTGCAGGATGCGACGGTCGCTGCGATGACACGATTGCTGCCGCCGGGCGGCGAATTCCGCTTCGTCAGCGATATCGACGACTACTGCGCCTGGACACTGGCGCATCTGATGCGCTCGCCCGACTTCGCCTGGCTCGCCGAGCGCGCGATCGACTGGCAACAGCCGTGGCCGAACTACACGATGACGCGCTACGGCGCCAAGGCCGAGCGCGAGGGGCGCAAGGCGGCGTATTTGAGGTTTCGCAGGCTCTAGCACCTCGTCATGCCCGGGCTTGTCCCGGGCATCCACGTCTTTGAAGCTGCGTGGAAAAAAGACGTGGATGGCCGGGACAAGCCCGGCCATGACGGCGAAGAGAATTACTGCCCCGCCAGCCGCACCTTCCTGACGTCGGTCGCCTCCCACACCATCCGCTTGCCGCGCTCGCGGCCGAGCAGTTCGATCGGATCGTGATTGTCGATGTGGCCGAACTGGCCCTTGTAGACGCTGTAGCCGCACAATTCCTGCAGCCGGCGCGGAAAGCGGGCCGCGGTCTCTCGCGGAATGCCGAGCTGCAGATTCTCCTGCTGCCGCATCCAGCCCCAGCAATAGGCGCAGGAGAAGGCAAAGCGCCTGGCGTCGCTGCTGTTGGCGCCGCCGCCATGCCACAGCGCGCTGTCGAACAGCATCACGCTGCCGGCCGGCATGGTCGCGGTGACCGCGTCGTACTCCTTGCCGTATTCCGGCGACGAATCGAATTTGTGGCTGCGCGGGATGATCCGCGTCGCGCCGTTGTCGTCGCGGAAATCGGACAGCGCCCAGATCGCATTGATCGTGATCGGAATGTGCGGCCGCGGCAACGGAATCAATTGGGTGTCTTCGTGAATCGGCTGCGCCTCCTGGCCGGGGCCGAGCACCAGCGAGCAGAACGACGACAGCAGGCATTCCCTGTCCAGCACGCGTTCGACCACCGGCAGCACGTTGTCATGCAGCGGCACCTCCCAGAACAGATCGTCATAGGTCAGGAGGTTGTTGATGCGCAGCGTCTTGAAGCCTTCGAACGACGTCCTGGCAGGTGCGAGATTGTGCTCGCTCTCGATTCTCAGCACTGCCGCCTTCAACCCCTCGACCAAATCGGGCGAGGCGGCGCGCTCGATCACGGTGTATCCGTCGTCGCGGATCCGCGCGGCGTGCGATTGGATGTCGGCGTCCGTCAGCATGGCGATCTCCCCGTTGGCGCTGTGTCGCGCCTTGCGGAAAGCATAGCGGCTCAATTTGAAATTGGGAGGTATTTGATGATCCCGTCACCCTGAGGAGCGCGGAACGCGCGTCTCGAAGGGTCGACGGCCCAACTGTGGCCGTGCATCCTTCGAGACGCGCCTGCGGCGCTCCTCAGGATGACGGAGCCAAGAGCAGTTAGCGTGAACTAGCGCGACTTCCAGAACTCCACGACGCGCTGCGCGGTGGAGGGCATCAGGCGCACGAAATTCACCCGCGCACCTTCGATATCGGCGGGAGACGGCACGCGGTTCGGCCCGAGCCGCATCAGGATCAGGGTACGCACGGTCGGCCATTCGAAGCCGATCGTCTTGCTCGCGATCAGGATCGGATCGTAACGGTCGCCGGAGATCAGGCGATCGAGCGTGACGATTTTCACGCCCGCCATCGCGGCAAGCGCCGCCACGCATTCCTCATATTTGAAGGCCTTTGCGAAGCCGGCCACCGCGGCCTCGTTCAATTCGCCGGCGCGATGCAGCGCCAGGATGGCGCGCTGTGCGGCTGTGAAATCGCGGCCCTCGACCTGAACGATCGCGCCCTCGATCTCGGTCATCGCCAGCTTGATCTCGGCCTGGCGTTCCGGCTTGGCGACGGCATGCAGACGGCGGCGGATCACGTCGATCGAGCCGGCGAGCAGGCCCTTCAGGTGCTCGGGCGGAAGATCATCGCGGCGGCCGATCCGCAGCGTCAGCACGCCGTCCTGGCTGGCGCGTTGCACGAGCGTCGTGAAGGAGGCGTCCGAGAACGCCGCGCCCGCATTGCCGGCCGCGCATCGGATCACGTCGCGATCGCCACGTCGGACGAGGACGTCGGTCAGCGCGGTCGAGAGCTTTGGCCGCTCGGCCATCGCGAGCAGATGGCCCTGGCCCTTGGCATTGGCGATCTCGACCAGCACCTTTTCGTCAATCACCGGCGATCGGCGCAGCAGCGGCCCCGCGATCGCGACCTCGTCGTCGCGGGCGAGCTGCCCGACCAGATGCCGCGGCGCGTTGGCGAGCAGCGCGAGCCGTTCGGCGAGATCGATCCGCGCGGCAAGCTCGGCATGCGGGACCAGGCTCGTCAGCACCCCGTCGAACAAGTCGATATGGTCGGGGCGAAAACTCGCGGCGCCCTGCAGGAACAGCTCGCCGAGCCGCCGCGCGGCCTCGGCGCGGCGCTTGGGGTCGCCGCGGCGAACGATGTCGTCGAGTTCCGGGATCAGCGCAGGGGCTGTCGTCATGAGCCTTGTCCAACCGGCGACTTCTGCCGATTTTCGGCAATCTATGGTCCCGTTCGTAAACGGAGGGTTAGATCAATCCGGCATCCGGAGAGCCGCAAAATCGCCTCCCGCCGGACCCGGGGGCCTTGCCGGACCCGGGCAAAAGAGCTATATCCAGCGCAACTTATGGTATCTCATACGATCGCGTAGGAGAGTGGGCCCCCCGGGACCCGCTCTTTTTTATTACCTGACGGGACCCAGCGAAGCCGGGTCCCGTTTGGGTAGCGTTAGCGGCCCCTTAAGGCCATCTGAACAACACAACAGACCTCAGCAGCCTTTAGACCTTAGACAGCCTTTGACACTGGATATGACCGAACCGACCGCCACGTCCGTGGACACCGAACTGCTCGCCGAGCCGCGTCTCGTCGTCGAGCCCGGGGTCGCGGCGCGCGTCGCCGCGGTCGCGGTCCCGGTGCTGCAGGGCATGGGCTATCGCCTGGTGCGCATCAAGGTCTCGGGCGATGCCGGCTGCACCGTGCAGATCATGGCGGAGCGGCCCGACGGCTCGATGCAGCTCGAGGATTGCGAGGCGATCTCGCGCGCGCTGTCGCCGGTGCTTGATGTCGCCGACCCGATCGAGCGCGCCTACCGGCTGGAAATCTCTTCGCCCGGCATCGACCGTCCGCTGGTGCGCCGCTCCGACTTCGAGCGCTACACCGGACATCTCGTGAAGATCGAGATGGCAGTGGCGCATCAGGGCCGCAAGCGGTTCCGCGGCGTGCTCGCCGGCGTCGAAGGCGATGCGGTGCGCATCAGGCGCGACGATCCGCGTCCGGACGAGGACGCCGAGGTTCTCCTGGTGATGGAGGACATCTCGGACGCGCGGCTGGTGCTGACCGATGAGCTGATCGAGGAATCGATGCGCCGCGGCAAGGCCGCCGAGCGCGAGCTGCGCCGCGAGCTCGGCCTCGCGCCGCCGCAGCCGGCCCACGCCAAGAAGAGCGATCCGGCGAAGAGCCAGAAGCCGAAACCCAAGCCTGGTGATAAGCCTGCTCACAAGCCCGGCAAGAAGCCGGCCCCGACCAATACCAAAAAGCACCGCCTGGCGGCCGAGCGCGCGCGCCGTGGCGAGATCGATCCATCCGAAGGAGACTAAGCCATGGCAGTCAGCGCCAACAAACTCGAACTGCTGCAGATCGCAGACGCAGTTGCGCGCGAAAAGTCGATCGACCGCTCCATCGTGATCGCGGCGATGGAAGACGCCATCGCCAAGGCCGCGCGTGCCCGCTACGGCAGCGAGACCGACGTCCATGCCGAGATCGATGCCAAGAAGGGCGAGCTGCGGCTGACCCGCCACATGCTGGTGGTCGACGTCGTCGAAAACTCTTCCAACCAGATTTCGCTGCACGACGCGCAGCGCGCCAATCCGGGCGCCCAGGTCGGCGACACCATCGCCGACACGCTGCCGCCGCTGGAATATGGCCGCATCGCCGCGCAGTCGGCCAAGCAGGTGATCGTGCAGAAGGTGCGCGAGGCCGAGCGCGACCGGCAGTACCAGGAATTCAAGGACCGCATCGGCGACATCGTCAACGGCATCGTCAAGCGCGTCGAATATGGCAGCGTGATCGTCGACCTCGGCCGTGGCGAAGCGATCGTGCGCCGCGACGAGATGCTGCCGCGCGAAGTGTTCCGCAACGGCGACCGCGTCCGCGCCTATATCTTCGACGTCCGCCGCGAGACCCGCGGTCCGCAGATTTTCCTGTCGCGCACCCATCCGCAGTTCATGGCGAAGCTGTTCGCGCAGGAAGTGCCGGAGATCTATGACGGCATCGTCGAGATCAAGGCGGTCGCCCGCGATCCGGGCTCGCGCGCCAAGATCGGCGTGATCTCGCGCGATTCCTCGGTCGACCCGGTCGGCGCCTGCGTCGGCATGCGCGGCTCGCGCGTGCAGGCCGTGGTGAACGAGCTGCAGGGCGAGAAGATCGACATCATCCCGTGGTCGCCAGACATCGCGACCTTCGTCGTCAACGCGTTGGCGCCGGCGGAAGTCGCCAAGGTCGTGATCGACGAGGACCGCGAGCGCATCGAGGTCGTGGTTCCCGACACCAACAACCAGCTGTCGCTGGCGATCGGCCGCCGCGGCCAGAACGTCCGCCTCGCCTCGCAGCTGACCGGCTGGGACATCGACATCCTGACCGAGCAGGAAGAGTCGGAGCGCCGCCAGGCCGACTTCGAGAACTCGACCCGCGTGTTCATGGAAGCGCTCAATGTCGACGAGGTGGTCGGCCAGCTGCTCGCCTCCGAAGGCTTCACCTCGGTCGAGGAACTCGCGCTGGTCGACGTCAAGGAACTCGCGGGCATCGAGGGTTTCGACGAGGAGACCGCCACCGAGCTGCAGACCCGCGCCCGCGAATATCTGGAACAGCTCGAGGCGGAACTGGAAGCCAAGCGCAAGGAACTCGGCGTCGAGGACGCCATGAAGGACGTGCCCGGCATCACCGGCAAGATGCTGGTGAAGCTCGGCGAGAACGACGTGAAGACGGTCGAGGATCTCGCCGGCTGCGCCACCGACGATCTGGTCGGCTGGACCGAGCGCAAGGAAGGCGGCGAGCCGACCAAGCATGCCGGGTTCCTCGACGGCATCGAGATCTCGCGCGACGAGGCCGAGGCCTTGATCATGCAGGCCCGTCTGAAGGCCGGCTGGATTACCGAGGCCGACCTCGCCAAGCCTGCTGAGGAGGCCGAGGCCGCCGAAGCAGAAACGACGGCTTCGTAAGGAGATGCCCCACGGATGCTGGCTCAGGCTGACCCCGATCTTGACGATGGGCCGCGGACGCAGAAGTCCGCGACCACGCGGATGTGCGCGGTCAGCCGCGAGGTGCGTCCGATCGACGAGCTGATCCGGTTCGTCGTCACGCCCACGGGCGAGGTGATCCCGGATCTCAAGCGCAAGCTGCCCGGCCGCGGACTATGGGTTTCCGCATCGCGGCGCAGCGTTGCGGAAGCGGTCCGCCGTCACCAATTTAGCAAGGGATTCAAGCGCGACGTCCGCGTCGCGCCGACCCTCCCCGCCGACACCGACACCCTCCTGGTGCGCAGCGTCACCGAGGCCCTGGCGATGGCCGCCAAGGCCGGTCAGGTGGTTTCGGGCTTCGGCAAGGTCGAGGACGCACTCAACCGGAACGAAACTGCAGCCCTGATCCACGCTTCCGACGGCGCGGCGGACGGAATCCGCAAATTGGACGCGATCGTGAGGCAAAGGGGCGAAAAACGTGGTGAATCGCCGGTAATCCCCGTCGTCAATGTTTTGACGTCGGAAGAATTGGATTTGGCACTTGGGCGGTCAAATGTGATACATGCTGCGCTGCTCGCGGGCCCGGCGAGCAAGACGTTCCTGTCGCGCTGCCAGATGCTGGTCCGATACCGGATGGCCGACGACGACAAGACCGCCGAAGCGGCCAGAAATTCCAGAGCGTGATCCGGGAAGGCGGACGCCGTCTTTCCGACCGGTCATGCTCAGCAAACGACGACACGTTGAAGGATTTGTGCGGCAAACGCACAGCGAAACGAGATTAGGACTGCTGAATGGTTGATACCAAGACCCCTGGCGACAAGACTTTGAGTGTCCCGAGCAAGACGTTGTCGCTGAAGCCGCGCGTCGAGACGGGCACCGTGCGCCAGAGCTTCAGCCACGGCCGGACCAAGCAGGTCGTGGTCGAGAAGCGCGGCAAGCGTCGCGTCGGTGGCGATGGTCCCGGCGAGGCGCACGCGCCGGAACCCGTGGTTGCAAAGCCTGCGGCGCCGGCCGCCAGGCCGCCGCTCGGCCGCCCCTCAGGCCCGCCTCCCGGCCAGCAGCAGCGTAACACCCGCTCCGGCGTGGTGCTGCCGACCCTGACCGAGGACGAGCGTTCCGCGCGCGCCAGCGCGCTGGCCGACGCCCGTCAGCGCGACATCGAGGAGCGCCGCCAGGCCGAAGAGGAAGCCAAGCGCCGCGCCGTCCGCGAGGCTGCCGAGAAGGCCGAGCGCGAGGCCGCCGAAACCCGCCGCAAGGCGGAAGAGGAGCGCCACCGCCACGAGGAAGAGGCTAAGCGCAAGGCCGAGGTCGAGGCCAAGCGCCGCTTTGGCGAGGGCGAAGCCAAACCCGGCGCTCCGGCCACAACAGCGGCCAGGCCCGCGACAGCCGCACCTGCGTCTGCTCCGCCTGCCCGCGCGCCCGCAGCACGCCCGACCACCACGACAACCGCGCGCGCACCAGCCTCTGCGCCGCGGCCGGCGGCAGTTGCGGCCGGGCCGGACGAAGACGAAGGTCCGCGCCTGGTGCGCCGCCCCGGCGGCGCCGTGCGCCCCGCCGCGGCTCCGAAGACCACCCACAAGCCCGGTCCGCAGAAGGAGCGCGGCCGCCTCACTCTGACCACTGCGCTCAACGCCGACGACGTGCGCGAGCGTTCGATCGCCTCGTTCCGCCGCCGCACCCAGCGCCTGAAGGGGCATGCGTCGAACGAACCGAAGGAAAAGCTGATCCGCGAAGTCACCATTCCGGAAGCGATCACGATCCAGGAACTCGCGAACCGCATGTCGGAACGCGCGGTCGACGTCATCCGCATGCTGATGAAGCAGGGCGCGATGCACAAGATCACCGACGTGATCGATGCCGACACCGCGCAACTGATCGCCGAAGAACTCGGCCACAGCGTCAAGCGCGTCGCGGCGTCCGACGTGGAAGAGGGCCTGTTCGACGTCGTCGACAATTCCACCGACACCGAGCCGCGCTCGCCGGTGGTCACCGTCATGGGTCACGTCGACCACGGCAAGACCTCGCTGCTCGACGCGCTGCGCCACGCCAACGTCGTATCGGGCGAAGCCGGCGGCATCACCCAGCATATCGGCGCCTACCAGGTGCTGTCGCCCGAGAGCGGCACCAAGATCACCTTCATCGACACGCCCGGCCACGCCGCGTTCACCGCGATGCGCGCCCGCGGCGCCAAGGTCACCGACATCGTCGTGCTGGTGGTCGCGGCCGATGACGGCGTGATGCCGCAGACGATCGAGGCGATCAATCACGCCAAGGCGGCCAAGGTGCCGATGATCGTGGCGATCAACAAGATCGACAAGCCGGATGCGCGGCCGGAGCGCGTGCGCACCGAGTTGCTCCAGTACGAGGTGCAGGTCGAATCGCTCGGCGGCGACGTCGTCGACGTCGAGGTTTCGGCCAAGAACAAGACCAATCTCGACAAGCTGCTCGAGATGATCGCGCTGCAGGCCGAAATCCTCGACCTGAAGACCAACTCGGAGCGTCCGGCGGAAGGCACCGTGATCGAAGCCAAGCTCGATCGCGGACGCGGTCCGGTCGCGACCGTGCTGGTGCAGCGCGGCACGCTGCGCGTCGGCGACATCATCGTGGCCGGCGCCGAGATGGGCCGCGTCCGCGCCTTGATCTCCGACCAGGGCGAGAATCTCGAAGAGGCCGGCCCTTCGGTGCCGGTCGAGGTGCTCGGCTTCAACGGTCCGCCGGAAGCCGGCGATCGTCTCGCCGTTGTCGAGAACGAAGCCCGCGCCCGTCAGGTCACGAGCTATCGCGCGCACCAGAAGCGCGAGAATGCCGCGGCCTCGATCTCGGGCATGCGCGGCTCGCTCGAGCAGATGATGTCGCAGCTCAAGACCGCGGGCCGCAAGGAGTTCCCGCTGATCGTCAAGGCCGACGTGCAGGGCTCGCTGGAAGCGATCCTGGGCTCGCTCGAGAAGCTCGGCACCGACGAAGTCGCCGCCCGCATCCTGCATGCCGGCGTCGGCGGCATCTCGGAGTCCGACGTCACGCTGGCGGAGGGCTTCAACGCCGCGATCATCGGCTTCTCGGTCCGCGCCAACAAGGAAGCGGCGGCCGCGGCCAAGCGCAACGGCATCGAGATCCGCTACTACAACATCATCTACGACCTCGTGGATGACATCAAAAAGGCGATGTCCGGCCTGCTCGCGCCCACACTGCGCGAAACCATGCTGGGCAACGCGCAGATCCTGGAAGTGTTCAACATTTCCAAGGTCGGCAAGGTCGCGGGTTGCCGCGTCACCGACGGCACCGTGGAACGCGGCGCCAATGTTCGCCTGATCCGCGACAACGTCGTGGTGCACGAAGGCAAGCTGTCGACGCTGAAGCGCTTCAAGGATGAAGTGAAGGAAGTGGTCGCCGGCCAGGAGTGTGGCATGGCGTTCGAGAACTACGGCGACATGCGTGTCGGCGACGTGATCGAGTGTTACCGCATCGAGACGATCCAGCGCTCTCTGTAAGTCCAAATCTTACGAAGCGCAGATCTTGCTAGGCGTTGGGTCCATTTAACTGAGAATGCGACGGCGTGGCCGGACTTTAGTCCGGCCACCAGCGCATCGTCCGATTGAAAGCAAAGCAAGGACATTGATGCCCGCGGCCAAGGCCGGCGGGCGTGACGGTTTTGGAAGAAGGTCATGCCCCGTCAAAAGAAGAGTTCCAGCCCCGGCGGATCGCAACGTCAGCTGCGCGTCGGCGAAACGGTTCGCCATGCAGTTGCCGAGATTCTGTCACAGGGTGAGGTTCACGATCCCGATCTGGAAGGCCACATCATCACCGTTCCCGAGGTGCGTATGTCGCCGGATCTGAAGCTCGCCACGATCTACGTGATGCCGCTCGGCGGACGCGACACCGACACGGTGATATCCGCGCTTGAGCGCAACAAGAAGTTCCTTCGCGGCGAGATCGCGCACCGCGTCAACCTGAAATTTGCACCCGATATTCGCTTCCGCGTCGATGAGCGGTTCGACGAGGCGGAGCGCATCGAGAAACTACTGCGGACACCTGCGGTGCAGCGAGACCTTGCACCCGATTCGGACGACGAGTGATGACTGTGATGACGACCAACAGCGTTATCGACGCGAAGGATACCGACGCGCGCGACGCTGAGCGGGATGCTTTTGCCGGCCAGCGCACCGACGATGCGCGCCGCACCAACAACGACCCGCGCCAGAAGCAAGGCAGGCAGAACCAGCAGCCGCGCCGCGACAAGCGCGACGTCCACGGCTGGGTGGTGCTCGACAAGCCGATCGGCATGACCTCGACGCAGGCGGTCGCGGTGCTCAAGCGCCTGTTTCAGGCCAAGCGCGCCGGCCATGCCGGCACGCTCGATCCGCTCGCCTCCGGCGGCTTGCCGATCGCGCTGGGCGAGGCCACCAAGACGGTGCCGTTCGTGATGGACGGCCGCAAGCGCTACCGCTTCACGGTGTGCTGGGGCGAGGAGCGCGACACCGACGACACTGAGGGGCGGCCGGTCAGGACCAGCGAGAGCCGGCCGACCGCCGATTCGATCCGGGAACTCTTGCCGCGCTTTACCGGGGTGATCGAGCAGATCCCGCCGCAATATTCGGCGATCAAGGTGCAGGGCGAGCGCGCCTATGATCTGGCGCGCGACGGCGAGACCGTCGAACTGAAGCCGCGCCCGGTCGAAATTCACGAGTTAACCCTTGTGGAACATGGCGATAACGGCCAGTCCGTATTCGAGGCCGAGTGCGGCAAGGGAACCTATGTCCGGGCGCTGGCCCGCGATATGGGCCGGATTCTGGGCTGTTTCGGCCATATCTGCGCCCTGCGGCGGACCCTTGTCGGTCCGTTTACCGAACGGGACATGATTCCGCTGGAACAGTTGGAGGCTTTATGCAATAGAGCCGCGTCTGGCGAGGGCAGCCTCGCCGACGCGCTTTTGCCCGTTGAGACCGCGCTGGACGACATCCCGGCACTGGCCGTCACACGGGCTGATGCGGCAAGGCTCCACAGGGGCCAGGCCGTTTTGTTGCGCGGACGGGATGCGCCCAATACCAGCGGCACAGTCTATGTCACGGTGGCAGGCCGGCTTCTCGCGCTTGCCGAAATTGGCAATGGCGAACTCATCCCCAAGCGCGTGTTCAACCTGAACGGACTGACTGCCGGTCCGGCTCGCAACGATGAAAGTAACTGACGATGTCGATTACCGCCGAACGCAAAGCGGAAGTCATCAAGACGAATGCCAACAAAGCCGGCGACACCGGCTCGCCCGAGGTTCAGGTCGCGATCCTGTCGGAACGCATCAATAACCTCACCGAGCACTTCAAGAGCCATGTGAAGGACAACCATTCACGTCGCGGCCTCCTGAAGCTCGTGTCGACGCGTCGTTCCCTGCTTGACTACATCAAGCGCAAGGACGAGGCGCGCTACAAGGCGCTGCTCGAAAAGCACAACATCCGTCGTTGATTTGAGAAGCACGCGCGCGAGGGTTCGCGCGCGTTTTCGCATGGTCGTCCGTGAACTCGGGCTTTCGAATTGTCGAAAGATGATCATGCGCAGCATGGCAGTCGCGCCATGCACACTAGCGTCCAGCAGCAATCCGGCCGCTGGACCGGGCAAGATGCCCAGATGACCGAAAGGATGGACGCCATCCGAAATCCAGGGACCATGGCAGGATCGCCGGATGCTGATCGCGACAGCGCATCAGTGTCTCGCCGTCTTGGCATGGTCTTTGTGTTTCAGGGCGCCGTGCTTTCGTGAAACCATGAAAGAAAACCGAAATGTTCAATTCGCATTCCGTCGAAATCGACTGGGGTGGACGTCCCCTCAAACTTGAAACCGGCAAGATCGCCCGCCAGGCCGACGGCGCCGTGATGGCCACCTACGGCGAGACCGTGGTGCTTGCCACCGTCGTTGCGGCGAAGGCGCCGCGCGAGGGCGTCGACTTCCTGCCGCTCACGGTCGACTACCAGGAGAAGACCTACGCCGCGGGCCGCATTCCCGGCGGCTATTTCAAGCGCGAAGGCCGTCCGACCGAGAAGGAGACGCTGGTCTCCCGCCTGATCGACCGCCCGATCCGTCCGCTGTTCGTCGACGGCTGGCGCAACGAGACCCAGGTGATCGTCACCGTGCTCTCGCACGACATGGAGAACGATCCGGACATCGTGTCGCTGGTCGCCGCCTCCGCCGCCCTGACGCTGTCGGGCGCGCCGTTCAAGGGCCCGATCGGCGCCGCGCGCGTCGGCTTCGCCAATGACGAATACGTGCTCAACCCGACGCTGGACGAGATGACCGAGACCCAGCTCGATCTCGTCGTCGCCGGCACCGCCGACGCCGTGCTGATGGTCGAATCGGAAGCCAAGGAGCTCAACGAGGACGTGATGCTCGGCGCGGTCATGTTTGGCCACCGCCACTTCCAGCCCGTCATCAACGCGATCATCGAGCTCGCCGAGAAGGCCGCCAAGGAGCCGCGCGAAGTCACCACGATCGACAATTCGGAGATCGAGAAGGAGATGCTCGGCATCGCCGAACAGGAGCTCCGCAAGGCCTATGCGATCCCGGTCAAGCAGGAACGCTATGCCGCGGTCGGCGCCGTCAAGGAAAAGGTGCTGGCGCACTTCTTCCCGGAAGGCCAGGAGCCGAAATACGACAAGCTTCGCGTCGCCGGCGTGTTCAAGGAACTGGAAGCCAAGATCGTTCGCTGGAACATCCTCGACACCGGCAAGCGCATCGACGGCCGTGACGCCAAGACCGTGCGCAACATCATCGCCGAAGCCGGCGTGCTGCCGCGTGCCCACGGCTCGGCGCTGTTCACCCGCGGTGAGACCCAGGCGATGGTCGTGACCACGCTCGGCACCGGCGAGGACGAGCAGTACATCGATGCACTGTCGGGGACGTACAAGGAAACGTTCCTGCTGCACTACAACTTCCCGCCCTACTCGGTCGGTGAAACCGGTCGCCTCGGCGGCACCAAGCGCCGCGAAATCGGCCACGGCAAGCTCGCCTGGCGCGCGATCCACCCGGTGCTGCCGCCGCATCACGAGTTCCCGTACACGATCCGCGTGGTCTCCGAGATCACCGAGTCGAACGGCTCGTCCTCGATGGCTTCGGTGTGCGGCGCGTCGCTGTCGCTGATGGACGCCGGCGTGCCGCTGAAGCGGCCGACGGCCGGTATCGCCATGGGCCTGATCCTCGAAGGTCAGCGCTTCGCGGTGCTGTCGGACATCCTCGGTGACGAGGATCATCTCGGCGACATGGACTTCAAGGTCGCCGGCACCGACCACGGCATCACCTCGCTCCAGATGGACATCAAGATCGAGGGTATCACCGAGGAGATCATGAAGGTTGCGCTTGGCCAGGCCAAGGAAGGGCGCATCCACATCCTCGGCGAGATGGCCAAGGCTCTGACCGCGGCGCGCGCCGAGCTCGGCGAATACGCACCGCGCATCGAGACCTTCAAGATCGCCACCGACAAGATCCGCGAAGTGATCGGCACCGGCGGCAAGGTGATCCGCGAGATCGTCGAGAAGACCGGCGCCAAGGTCAACATCGAGGACGACGGCACCGTGAAGGTCGCCTCCAACGATGGCGAGGCGATGAAGGCTGCGATCAAGTGGATCAAGTCGATCGCCTCCGATCCGGAGGTCGGCCAGATCTACGAGGGCACCGTCGTCAAGGTGATGGAGTTCGGCGCGTTCGTGAACTTCTTCGGCGCCAAGGACGGCCTCGTCCACATCAGCCAGCTCGCGTCCAACCGCGTGCAGAAGACCTCCGACGTCGTCAAGGAAGGCGACAAGGTCAAGGTCAAGCTGCTCGGCTTCGACGATCGCGGCAAGACCCGCCTGTCGATGAAGGCGGTCGACCAGGAGACCGGCGAGGATCTCGAGGCCAAGCAGAAGACCGAAGCGCCGGCTGCGGCGCCGCGCGAAGCTGCCGGCGAGTAAGCCAAGGCCAATCGACTAGCAAATCGACTGTTACGAAAAGGGCGGCCCTGTGGCCGCCCTTTTTGGTTTGCCGAGATCGGACGCAAATCAATCTCCGCTGATCGGCATGCGCGATTTTGACCCGGCATTGTGACCGGATTCGCTGGAACCCGTTCACAACTCGGGCCTAACATCAGGGAGCTTTCCCAGCACGGAGAACCACGATGTCCTCGATGTCCCGACGCCATTTGATCATCGCAGCAGGCGGCATCGCCGCGGCCGCCGCCACATCGCGCGCAGCGTTCGCGCAAGCCACGGCGCAGGCTCCAGCCGGACCGTTCAAGATCGATCCGCTGACCTATCCCACCAATGCGCTGGAGCCGCATATCGACGCCAAGACGATGGAAATCCATCACGACCGGCATCATCAGGCCTATGTCACCAACCTCAACAATTTCGCCAAGGACAATCCGCAGATCGCCGAGAAGCCGGTCGTCGAGGTGCTCGCCAATCTCGGCAGCGTGCCGGAGGCGATCCGTACCGGCGTTCGCAACAACATGGGCGGCCACGCCAACCACACCATGTTCTGGCAGATCATGGGACCGAACGGCGGCAAGGCGGACGGCGAGGTGCTCGCCGCGATCGATCGCGACCTCGGCGGCATGGAAAAATTCCAGACTGAATTCAACGCTGCCGGCGGGCGCGTGTTCGGCTCCGGTTGGGTGTTCGTCACCGTGACCAAGGACGGCAAGCTCGCGATCGAGACGCGGCCGAACCAGGACAATCCGATCATGGACGGCAAGCGCGCGCTGCTCGGCAATGACGTCTGGGAGCACGCCTATTATCTGACCTATCAGAACCGCCGGCCGGATTATCTCAAGGCGTGGTGGAATACGGTGAACTGGCAGGCCGTGGCCGAGCGCTATGCGGCAGCAAAGGCCGGCACGCTCGGCGTGTGAGCCGCCGGCCTCGCCGGTCGCACACAACTGCGCTAGAGTTGAAAGCTCCGCGAGACGATCGCGGGCTTTCGACTTTATGCACCCACAGCGTCGCGCCGCCGGCGTCGAACGCGATAGGGAACAATGACGCCGCCGATCATCCGCCCCGCTCGTCCCGACGAACATGACGCGATCGCGCGCGCCTGGATGGCGAGCTGGGTTTCGACCGGGCTCTCGCAAGCCAGCGACAGCTTGTTGAACGATCTGCGTGTCCGCCTGCCGCGCGAGATCGCCGGCGGCTGGAGCCTGTTCGTCGCCGACGATCGCGGCGCCATCGCCGCCATGCTTGCGCTGCACATGCCGACCTCGCTGCTCGATCAGCTGATGGTGGTCCCCGCCTATCATGGCCGGAGCCTGGGACGCGAGCTGCTTGCCTTCACGCGCCGGCAGATGCCCGACGAGATCTGGCTGAAATGCGTCCGCGAGAATGAGAAGGCCTGGCGCTGGTACGAGCGCGAAGGCTTTGTGTTCGAGAGGGAAGCGCCCAATCCGGTCACCGGCTTCATGATGAAGCACTATCGGTGGAAGAGGACAAACCGCACATCGGAGGCTACGCCATGATCAAGTTGTACTGGTCGCCGCGCTCGCGCTCGTTCTCAGCCATCTGGCTGCTGGAGGAATCCGGTCTGCCATACGAACGGGTGCTGACCGATATCAGCACCGGCGCGCAGAAATCGCCGGACTTCCTCAAGATCAACCCGATGGGCAAGGTGCCGGCGCTGACCGACGGCGACGCGCAGCTCGCCGAGGCCGCCGCGATCTGCGCCTATATCGCCGACCGCTATCCCGAGACCAAACTCGCGCCGGCAGCGACGGACCCGAAGCGGGCGCGCTACCTGCAGTGGCTGTTCTTCTCGCCGAGCTGCATCGAGCCGGCGCTGATCCAGCTCTTCACCAAGCTCGAGGTGCCGACCAGCACCGCGGCATGGGGCAGCGCCGCGCAGGTGTTCGACGTGCTCGACGCCGAGCTGCAGAAGGGGCCATGGATCCTCGGCGATCAATTCTCCGCTGCCGACATCGCGATCGGCGCGGGACTGAACTTTGCGGTGCGCGTGTTCAAGATGGTGCCGCCGCGGCCGTCATTCGAGGCCTATATCGGCCGCTGCGTGGCCCGGCCCGCGTTCCAGCGCGCAGAGAAGATCGCGGCGGGGTGAGACATGTAGCCCGGATGAAGCGCAGCGAAATCCGGGGCTCTCCGCCACAGAGGGACTGTTCCGGATTGCGCTTCGCTCCATCCGGGCTACGAAGCTGTGAATGCGATGTTTCCCGAACGGCCTAACCCGGCACGACGCGGGGATCGACATCCTGCGTGTAGTCGACGCCGTCGATGCCGAAGCCGAATAGGCGCAGGAACTGGCTCTTGTACTCGCCGAGATCGGCCAACTCGCCGAGCGTCTCGGTGGTGAGCAGTGGCCAGCGCCGCGACACTTCCGTCTGCACTTCGGGCGAAAGCTCCCAATCGTCGACCCGGACGCGCTGCGTATCGTCGAGCGCGACATCCTTGCCGAGTTTGGTGCGGAACAGGCGATCGATCTGCTCGATGCAGCCTTCGTGAAGCCCGAGCTGCTTCATCACCTTGAACAGCACGGTGCCATAGAGCGGCACCACCGGAATGGCCGAGCTCGCCTGGGTGACCACGGCCTTCAGCGCGACGACGCGGGCGGCGTCCGCACCGAGCCGGCCGCGGATCGCTTCCGCCTTGCTGTCGAGATCGACCTTGGCGCGGCCGAGCGTGCCGTTCCAGTAGATCGGCCAGGTCAGTTCACTGCCGATATAGGTGTAGTTGAGCGTCCGGAAGCCCGGCGCCAGCACGCCGGCATCCGCGAGCTGGTCGATCCAGCGCTTCCAGTCGTCGCCGCCCATCACCGCGACGGTTGCCGCGGTTTGCTCCTCGCTCGCCGGTTCGAGCGTGGTCTGGAACACCTCGCCGGTCTCGGTGTCGAGCGTCTTGATCTCGACCGGGGCGCCCAGCGGCTTGATCACCGAACGATAGGTCTTGCCGGTGTCGGGATCGGTCCGGACCGGAGCGGCCATGCTGTAGACCAGCAGGTCGAGCTGTCCGAATTTCTCGCGCACGCGCTCGATGAAGGTCGCCTTCAGCTCGTCGGAGAAGGCGTCGCCTTCGAGCGTCAGCGGCGAGCGTCCGATCTTCTGGGCCTCGATCTCGAAGGCGCGGTTGTTGTACCAGCCGGCGCTGGCGCTTCTCTTTTCCGACGGCTCGCGCTCCAGCGACACGCCGATCGTATCGGCGCCGCCGGCGAAGGTCGCGACGATGCGGCTCGCGAGGCCATACCCCGTCGAGCAGCCCAGCACGGCAACGCGCTTCGGGCAGTCGGCGACCGGGCCCTGCTTCAGAACATAGGCGATCTGTTCGCGGACATTCGTGGCGCAGCCGACGGGATGTGCCGTCGTGCAGATGAAGCCTCGCACGCGCGGTTCAATAATCATTCCCACCCCATTCCGGATCGTTGCAATGTTCCCATTCGCTGCCCGCGGACCTCCCTCGGCAAGCGAGGAGAGGCGAAATCACGCGTCAAGCCGCCTGAACACCAGCGTCGCGTTGGTGCCGCCGAAGCCGAACGAGTTCGACAGCACGGTGTTGAGCTTGGCGTTGTCGATGCGCTTGCGCACGATCGGCATGTCGGCAAACACCGGATCGAGTTCGGTGATATGCGCGCTCTCGCAGATGAAGCCGTTGTTCAGCATCAGCAGCGAATAGATCGCTTCCTGCACGCCGGTGGCGCCGAGCGAGTGGCCGGTCAGCGCCTTGGTCGCCGAGATCGGCGGGCACTTGTCGCCGGTGCCGAACACCTTGCGGATCGCCTCGATCTCCGGCGGATCGCCGGCGGGCGTCGAAGTGGCGTGCGGATTGATGTAATCGACCGGCGTGTTCACCGTCGACATCGCCATCCGCATGCAGCGCTCGGCGCCCTCGCCCGACGGCGCCACCATGTCGTAGCCGTCGGACGTCGCGCCGTAGCCGACGACCTCGCCATAGATCCTGGCGCCGCGCGCCTTGGCATGCTCGAGCTCTTCCAGCACCACGACACCCGCGCCGCCCGCGATGACGAAGCCGTCGCGGTTGAGATCGTAGGGACGCGAGGCGGTGGCCGGCGTGTCGTTGTACTTCGAGGACATCGCGCCCATGGCGTCGAACAGCACCGACAGCGTCCAGTCGAGTTCCTCGCAGCCGCCGGCGAAGATGACATCCTGCTTGCCGATCTGGATCGTCTCATAGGCGTTGCCGATGCAATGGTTCGACGTCGCGCAGGCCGAGGAGATCGAATAGTTCACGCCCTTGATCTTGAACCAGGTGGCGAGCGTCGCCGACGCGGTCGAGGACATGCCCTTCGGCACCGCGAACGGACCGACGCGCTTCGGGCCCTTGGCGCGTGCGATGTCGGCGGCCTCCACCAGCGTGCGCGTCGACGGACCGCCGGATCCCATGATGATGCCGGTACGGATGTTGGAGACTTCGCTTTCCTCGAGGCCCGAGTCGCGGATCGCCTGTTCCATCGCAACGTGATTCCACGCCGCACCTTCGGCAAGGAACCGCATCGCGCGGCGATCGATCACCTCGGCAGGATTGAGTGTCGGCGCACCGTGCACCTGCGAACGGAAGCCGAGTTCGGCGGCCTTCTCCGCGCGCGAAATGCCCGACTTCGCCTCGTAGAGGCTCGCAAGCACTTCCTGGGTGTTGTTACCGATGGACGAGACAATACCCATCCCCGTGATGACAACCCGCCTCATGTTCGCCTCGCCCTGCCTTTATGTTGCCGCATGATGATCCTGCTCAAGATGGAGCCGTGCCCTGCTTGAACAACCCGACCTTCAAGTCCTTGGCGCGATAGATAATCTCGTCGTCCATGGAAAGCCACCCGTCGGCAATTCCAAGCACGAGCTTTGACCGCATCACGCGCTTGATATCGATGTTGTACACAACCTTGCGCGCTTGCGGCAGCACCTGTCCGGAGAACTTCAGCTCGCCGAGGCCGAGCGCGCGGCCACGACCTTCGCCACCGATCCAGCCGAGGTAAAAGCCGACCATTTGCCACATGGCATCGAGGCCGAGGCAGCCCGGCATCACCGGATCATTCTTGAAATGGCAGCCGAAGAACCAGAGATCCGGTTTCACCTCGAGCTCGGCGCGCACCAGCCCCTTGCCGAACTCGCCGCCATTCTCCGAAATCTCGCTGATGCGATCGAACATGAGCATCGGCGGCAGCGGCAACTGGGCGTTGCCGGGACCGAAAAGCTCGCCCCGCCCGCAAGCCAGCAAATCCTCGTATTCGTAACCGCCGCGCCGATCCAGCATCCTCTTTCCACCTCTGATGTCCCGATGAGCGCTTTGCTTGGTCGGACCTTGATCTACCCACGGGAACCGGAATAACCCGTCCCGCATCTTGGCGCTACCTGGGTACGCTACGGCCTGTTATCTCTGCCGAAAGCGCATATGTGGTCCGCGCGCTCTCTAACATAGCGCCAACTGGGCGGCAAAGCGGCATTCCGAGGATAAATGACCGCTTCTCCTTAGGTTTCTACCGCAGCTTGGATTCGTTCTAGTTGCGAAAAACTTGCATCTGATAGGCATCCTTTTTATATTTATGAGGAATATTGCCTGAGTTGGGTGCATAGAGTGGATATGAACGAGGAAGTACCGGCTGTGAACGATGATGCCGTGCACCCGGCTGCCCGGGGCGCTGGGCACCACCCTGCCCTGACCGGCTGTCCGTGGCATGACGTCAACGAGATGTTGCAGTCTGCCGGTCTGCGGCCGACCCGCCAGCGCATGGCGCTGGGCTGGCTGTTGTTCGGCAAGGGTGCCCGCCACCTGACCGCTGAAATGCTGTACGAGGAAGCCACGCTGGCCAAGGTTCCGGTGTCGCTGGCGACCGTCTACAACACCCTGAACCAGCTGACCGATGCCGGCCTGCTGCGCCAGGTTAGCGTCGACGGCACGAAAACCTATTTCGATACCAACGTGTCGACGCACCACCACTTCTATCTCGAGCACAACCACGAGCTGGTCGATATCCCCGATCCGAACCTCGTGCTGTCGAAGATGCCCGACGTGCCGGAAGGCTACGAGATTTCCCGCGTCGACATGGTGGTGCGGCTGCGCAAGAAGCGCTGAACGGTCTTACCGTCGATTTGAGTTGTGATGGCCGGGCTCGTCCCGGCCATTTTCATTTGCGGTCGGGGAAGCTCAGTCCACCTTCTCGTCGGCGTAGACGCCCCAGAGGCGCTGCTGCTCGATCCAGCCGTCGAACCCGCTGCCGGTGACCCGGCACCAGTTATTGGCGCATTTCTTCACCTGCGCGACGACGCCGGCCTGCAGGCGGGCCGCGATCGCGCTGGTGGCGTCGGGGCGATCGTAGAGCGAGGCCAGATCGTCCTTGTTCTTCATCGTGACGACGGCGGTGCGGCGGCCGGACAGCAGGGAGTGATAGACCCAGCCTTCGGCACCCTCGGAATCGCGCACCCGGCGCCAGTTCTCGAACTCGGCGGTGATTTCGACCGGCAGCCCCGACCGCGTGTAGACCCAGGCGACGTCATTGTCCTTGGTCGGGCCGGCCCGGACGTTCACGTGATCCGACTTCAGGCTGACATAGCGCGGAATCGGCAGGCCGCTGGTAGTGGGGCTCAAATCCTTGGCGGAATGTCCGGGCATGACCGACGCGCTCAGCATGCTTCCGACCAGCGCCACCAATGAACCGAAACGCCAGAACGCCACCATCAACCCGTCTCCTGCCGAGATGCCCAACCCGCATTCGGCGCACTGCAACCCCAACCACGCCCGAAGGCCCCTGCGCCTGCGCCCGTTCGCTCCCGCACTGCAAGTCCGAGGGGTTCTTGTCTTGGCCCGGCCTTCTGCTAGAGAGGACGGAACGCCTGAGAGCCAGAACACCCGAATTTCCCGTCGTTTCGCCTTGGCGAAAAGCCGGGGCAAGTATCGGGGAACCCTAGGAAACGCGAAGGAAACGCCGGGACAGCGCGGCTATCAGCAGTGTCGAACAACCGGGTTAATGAGGCCTGAACGGTTTGTTTTTTGGCAGGCCGCGCGCCTCATGAAAGCAGGACATGTCGGTGAAGAAAAAGCCTCTCGTCGTCGTCACCCGCAAGCTGCCGGACTCGATCGAGACCCGGATGCGCGAGCTGTTCGACGCCAGATTGAATCTCGACGACACGCCGATGACGCCGGAGCAGATCGCCGAGGCGGCGAGGACCGCCGACGTGCTGGTGCCGACCGTGACCGACATGATCCGCGAGGACGTGATCAATCAGCCCGACTGCAAGCTGAAGATGATCGCCAATTTCGGCAACGGCGTCGACAATATCGATGTCGCCGCGGCGCATGCGCGTGGCATCACGGTGACCAACACCCCGAAGGTGCTGACCGAGGACACCGCCGACATGACCATGGCGCTGATCCTGGCGGTGCCGCGGCGCCTGATCGAGGGCGCTTCGATCCTGACCGAAGGCAAGCAGCACTGGGCGGGCTGGTCGCCGACCTGGATGCTCGGCCACCGCATCGGTGGAAAGAGGCTCGGCATCGTCGGCATGGGCCGCATCGGCCAGGCCGTGGCGCGCCGTGCCCGCGCCTTCGGCCTGCAGATCCACTATCACAACCGCCGCCCGGTGGCGCCTATGATCGCCGAAGAGCTCGGGGCCACCTATTGGGAAAGCCTCGATCAGATGCTGGCGCGGATGGACATCATCTCGGTGAATTGCCCGCACACGCCGGCCACCTATCACCTGCTCTCGGCGCGGCGGCTCAAGCTGATCCGGAAAGAGGCCTATGTCGTCAACACCGCGCGCGGCGAGGTGATCGACGAGGACACGCTGATCAAGCTGATCGAAGCCGGCGATATCGGCGGCGCAGCCCTCGACGTCTATGAGCACGAGCCGGCGGTGAACCCCAAGCTGGTGCGGCTCGCCAAGGCCGGCAAGGTGACGCTGCTGCCGCATATGGGTTCGGCCACCATCGAGGGCCGCGTCGAGATGGGCGAGAAGGTGATCATCAACATCCGAACCTTCCTCGACGCCCACAAGCCGCCGGATCGCGTGCTACCGAGCATGCTGTGATTTCGTAGCCGGGATTGCGCCGCGCTCGATCCAAGCCACGCAGCTCCAACCTCCCTTAAATAGGGGAGGTCGCCTTGCTCGCCAGAGCAAAGCGGGTGGGGATCATCTCTCTCCACGAGCGACGGTGCGTGTGGCTGCCCCCCATCCCGACCTTCCCCCTTTCAGGGGAAGGGAAGAGAGATCTGTAGCCCGGATGGAGCGCTGCGAAATCCGGGGCCTGTATCCGCGGACAGACCGCCCCCGGATTGCGCTTCGCTCCATCCGGGCTACAGGACGTGGGTAGTCATATGCGACAGCCCTGCCGTCGCGGGGGCGCGCTGCCAAAATATCGAAAACAACCCCATGCAAAGGAGCCGATGCGGCCGGCGAGGCGCATGCTGTAATCACCCATTCGGTGTCGTCCCTGCGAACGCAGGACCTCGTTGTTGCGAGGGCTGTGGCCCCCAGCGCTGCAAGACAATCCGCATTTGTGGTTATGGGTCCCGGCTCAAGGTCGGGACGACGATGTGGTGACAGCCCGTCTTACCTCTTCCGCAGCGCCTGCTTGCGCCAGTCGGCAACGAACGACACGAACGCGGCGAGCGCCGGCGGCGGCTGGCGACGGCTCGGATAATAGAGGAACGGTCCGTCGAATGGCGGGCACCAGTCGTCGAGCACGCTGACCAGCGCACCGGATTTAACGCCGTAGCGGACATAGCCCTCGAACGTCGCCCAGTAGCCGACGCCGTCATGAACCGCACGCAGCGCGAGGCCGAGATGGGTCGCGGTCAGCCTGGCCGGCGGTGAAATCTTCACCACACGGCCGTTCTTCTCGAACTCCCAATCGAACATCACGCCGTTGCTGAAGCGGCTGCGGATACAGGGGTGCGCCAGCAGATCCTTCGGATGCATCGGCCGGCCGTGCTTTGCGACATACTCACTGGACGCCACGATCGCGTAACGTTGCGGCGCGCCCAATGGGACCGCGACCATGTCCTGTGCCAGGTGCTCGCCGTAACGCACGCCGGCGTCAAAGCCCTGCGCGACGATGTCGACGAACGCACTCTCCGCGACGACGTCGAGCTCGACCCGCGGATATCTGGCGAGGAACGGCGCGATCATCGGCGCCAGCACCAGATCGACCGCGGGCGGCGGCGCGTTGATGCGCAACCGCCCCGACGGCTCGGCGCGCAGGCCGCGCACCTCGATGATCGCATCGGCAACATTGACCATGGCCGGCGCGACACGGGCAAGCAGCAGTTCGCCGGCCTCGGTCAGCGCGACGCTGCGGGTGGTGCGGTTCATCAGGCGGACGCCGAGCCGCTTCTCCATGTCGCGCAGGCGCTGGCTGAGGCTGGAGACCGAGACGCGCTGCTCGAGCGCCGCACGCCGGAAATTGCGCGTGCGCGCCACCGCCACGAAGGCGTCGAGGTCGCGAAGGTCGAAATCCTGCATTGTTCGATATAGTGAACAAGCCATTCGCGATTGTCCAGCTTATCGGCGAAAGCTGGCCGGCCCATATCAGCTCGGCATTTGGCGACGGATTTTCCGCCGCAAACGTTCGAGGAACATCCACATGGACACACGCAAACTCGGCTCAACCGGGCCCACCGTCTCGGCCCTCGGCCTCGGCTGCATGGGCATGTCCGAGGTCTATGGCCCGGCCGATCGCGGCGAGAGCATCGCCACGGTGCATGCGGCGCTCGATGCCGGCATCACGCTGCTGGATACCGGCGACTTCTACGCCATGGGCCACAACGAGATGCTGGTGCAGGAAGCCCTGAAGGACGTCGCGCGCGACCGGCTGCAGATCAGCGTCAAGTTCGGCGCGCTGCGCGGCCCCGCGGGTGAATTCGCCGGAATGGACACCCGACCGGCCGCGACGAAGAATTTTCTCGCCTATTCGCTGCAACGTCTCGGCACCGACTACATCGACATCTATCGCCCGGCACGTCTCGATCCCAACGTTCCGATCGAGGAGACGATCGGCGGCATCGCCGATCTGGTGAAGTCCGGCTACATCAGACATATCGGCCTGTCTGAGGTCGGCTCCGACACCATCCGCCGTGCTCATGCCGTGCATCCGATCGTCGATCTCCAGATCGAATACTCGCTGATCGAGCGTGGTATCGAGCGCGATATCCTGACGACCTGCCGCGAGCTTGGCATCGGCATCACAGCCTACGGCGTGCTGGCGCGCGGACTGATCAGCGGCCACTGGTCGAAGGAGTCCGGCAAGATCGGCAGGGACTACCGACTGATGACGCCGCGCTTCCAGGGCGCGAACCTCGATGCCAATCTCGCGCTGGTGGAGCAGTTGCGCGCTATTTCCGCCGAGATCGGGGCGACGCCGGCGCAGGTCGCGATCGCCTGGGTCGCGGCGCAGGGCAGGGAGATCGTGCCGCTGGTCGGCGCCCGCACCCGCAACCGTCTCACCGAAGCGCTCGGCGCGACCAAGCTGACGCTGACGCAAGCCCATCTCGCAGCGCTGGCGAAAGCCTTCCCGCCGGATATCGCTGCCGGCACGCGCTATGCGGCCGAGCAGATGGCGCATCTCGACAGCGAGAAGCCGGCCAGCAGATAACGGCAGCAATCAGGTGCGATGGGCGCTGAGGTCAGTGATGACAGGCCCATCGCCATTGAGCGGGTTCTGCGGATCGCGCGCGTAGCGTAGGGTTTCGAACCGCATCGCGCGCGCATCCACCATCAGGAGGCGACCGACCAGGCCCTCGCCGAAGCCGACGATCTCGCGGATCGCCTCCAGCGCCATCATCGATCCCAGGACGCCGGCAAGCGCACCCATCACGCCGGCCTCGGCGCAGGCCGGCACCGTGCCCGGCGGCGGCGCCTCCGGAAACAGGCAGCGATAGGTCGGGTTGAACACGCCGTCCGCATTCTTCTCATGCGCGCGGATCGTGGTCAGTGAACCGTCGAACTGCCCCAGTGCCGCCGTGATCAGCGGCCGCTTGGCGAGGAAGCAGGCATCGGCGACGAGGTAGCGGGTTTCGAAATTGTCGGAGCCGTCGAGCACGAGATCGTAGTTCGCGATCAGCGCCATCGCATTGTCGGCGGTGAGCCGCATCGGATGCGCCTCGAACGTCACATGCGGATTGAGCGCATGGATCTGCGCCGCCGCGCTGTCGACCTTGCGCTTGCCGATGTCAGACGTCGCATGGATGATCTGGCGCTGCAAATTGGAGAGCGAGACGATATCGTCATCGATCACGCCGAGCCGGCCGACGCCGGCGGCAGCCAGATACATCAGCACCGGCGCGCCGAGGCCGCCGGCGCCGATCACCAGCACCGACGCTTCTTTCAGCGCATTCTGGCCGGGGCCGCCCACCTCGCGCAGCACGATGTGGCGGGCATAGCGTTCAAGTTCGTCGGCACTCAGCATTGCGGTGTCCTGCGCGCTGTTCCCTGAACCGGAGCGCGGTTGTTGCCGACCAAGCAGATGTGCTTAATTGCCTGGACGTCAATGGTGTCAGTCATTCCCCCCGGATTTGTCATGAGATCGGTGCTTTCGGCAACATTGATGGCCGCTTCCATGGGCATGGCGCAGGCCCAGATGACGCCGCCCTCGACGGCGGGGGCGAAGCCGAAAACCGTGGCGACGGTGCCGATACGCCCCGGGCTGCAGAAGCCGGAGGATACCGCTGGCGCGATGGCGCAGGCCGAGCGGCTGGCGCTGCAATCCGACCTCGCCTGGGTCGGCGAATATAACGGCGCCATTACCGGCGACGTCAGCGAGCGCATGGTCAATGCGATCAAGGAATTCCAGAAGAAGCGCGGCGGCAAGCCGACCGGCGTGCTGAACCCGCAGGAGCGCGGCGTGCTCGCCGACACTGCGCGGCGGAAGCAGGAAGGTGTCGGCTGGAAGATCGTCACCGAGCCGGCCACCGGGGCGCGGCTCGGCATTCCGACCAAGCTGGTGCCGCAGCTCACCAGCGACGCTTCCGGGGCCAAATGGACCTCGCCGACCGGCACCGTCCAGGTGCTGCTGACCCGGCGCAAGGAAGCAAGCCCCGCCACCGCAAAGCTTGCCGAGCAAGAAAAGAAGGAGCCGGCCGGCCGCACCATCGACTACACCGTGGTGAAGCCGGATTTCTTCGTGCTGTCGGGCATGCAGGGGCTGAAGAAGTTCTATCTGCGCGGCACCTTGAAGGGCGACGAGATCCGCATCCTCACCATCCTCTATGACCAGGCGATGCAGACCACGGTCGAGCCGGTGGTGATCGCGATGTCGAGCGCCTTCAACGCATTTCCGTCCGCCGTGCAGGCCGGTCCGCCGCCGCGCAAGACCGTCGAATATGCCACCGGCGTCGTGGTCAGCGATGACGGCGCCATCGTGACCGATCGCGTCGCGACCGACGACTGCATCGCGCTGACGATCCCGGGCTACGGCAATGCCGATCGGGTCGCCGACGACAAGGATCACGACCTCGCGCTGCTGCGCATCTATGGCGCGCGCGGGCTGAAGCCGCTCAATATCGCAGGCCAGGCGACGCAGACCGCGCTCGACATCACCGGGATTGCCGATCCGCAGAACCAGGGCGGCGGCGCGGCCGCGAGCAGCGTGAAGGCCTCGGTCGCACAGATCGGCGGCGGCGATCAGGCGCTGTCACCGACGCCGGCGCTCGGGTTCTCCGGCGCGGCGGCGCTCGACGGCGGCGGCAGGTTTGCCGGCATCGCGACGCTGAAACCCGTCGTCGTTGCAGGCCCCCCAAACGCGGCGCCGCCGGCGCAGGCCGCGCTGGTGCCGGCCGACACGGTGCGCAGCTTCCTGAAGGCGCATGGCGTGACCGCGTCGGGCGACTCGGCGGACGCCAAGGCCGCCGTGGTCCGCGTGATCTGCGTCAGGAAGTAGAACTCCGTAGCCCGGATGCAGCGAAGCGCAATCCGGGGCGGCTCTCGCCGCCGGCGCGACCGGTCCCGGATTACGCTTCGCTGCATCCGGGCTACGAGCTTTCGCGGGTATGACAGCCACGGCTCTTCCCATACGTCGTCCTGGCGAAAGCCAGGACCCATATGTGGACGGCCCCCGTGGCACAAGAGCTGTTTGGTGAGATCGGATCGCTTGCATCCATATGTCCGGCCTGTTGGGTGCGATCGAATGGATCGCTGGCCAAGATGGTTTGCGCGATGCGAGTTCCAAACAACCACGCGGCCTGTTGGCGGCCGATGGG